>CANMZR010000287.1 GCA_947502375.1 Polyangiaceae bacterium | reverse complement strand
GGTTTGCCCGCGTACCTCGCACCGGTGTTTCTCGTCACCATCCACATCAACATGGCGATCTTTGCGACCTCGGTACTGACGCTGACACTCGACGGTTTTTTTCACCGTTTTTGGTGACTTCAAACAATTCTTGTTGGGACCAGCGGGCTGCGGGGGGATAAGCAACATAGAAACGTGGTGTCCCCTCGCCGCGCTGCACTCGCAGTCGTCCCCGAGCTCCGACCTGGCAAAATCAGCGCCAGAACACGTCGAGCGCCTGCCCGAAATGATCGGGCCGATCCACGCTGAGTTCCTCGACGGCCACCCCGGTTCCCGCGGCGAGAACCCAATAGCCGCAGTCTTGCCTCCGGCGTGGTTAGCGTCACCGCCGCGCGTGACGGATGGACGGACGGTCCCGTCTTTGGCTCGGGAAGCTCATTCTTCCGTGGGTTTGGCCACGTCGGCCACGCCCGGTGCACGCGCCATATCATGTATCGCGTGCAGTCATAGCAATAATGCGTTAGGAGGGCCGTCGTAGACCACCGCCAACCGGACCATTGTGGTCGCCGGGTGGGGCCGGTGTGGCTTGGAGAATGACGATGAGTTCAATGCCTTGGACGAGAGTAAGCCTGTTCGCGATTGGCGCGGCGGCCCTGGTTGGCAGCGCTTTTACGGCCTGTACGAGTGCCGAAAACCCGACGGTCCAATCTGTCAGCGGTGGCGGCGGCATCCAAAGCGGCGTCTGTCCGGGCGGCAAGCTTTGCGGCGACGTCTGCACGAACGCCGAGTTCGATCCGAAAAACTGCGGTGAGTGCGGCCAGGTCTGTGCGGCCGGTGAGCTCTGTAGCGCGGGCATGTGCGGCGTCGAGTGCCTCGGCGGCTCGACGAAGTGCGGCGACGCATGCGTCACCACCGAAAACGATCCGAAAAACTGCGGCGCGTGCGCCAAGCCCTGCGACGCCGGGCTGGTGTGCGTCAAGGGCGGCTGCGCGCTGACCTGCGCCGACGGCGGAGGCAAGGAGTGCAACGGGGTCTGCGTCGATCCCAAGCAAGACGCCAAGCACTGCGGCGACTGCAACAGCCCATGCAACGCCGGGCTCGTGTGCATCGACGGCAACTGTGCGCTCGAGTGTGCCGGCGGCGCGACCAAGTGCGCTGGCCTCTGCGTCGACACCAACAACGACCCGAACCACTGCGGTGGTTGTGACAAGGCCTGCGATGTGGCCGGCGGCGAAGTATGCTCGCTCGGTGTGTGCGCGTTCGAGTGCATCGGTGGCACCTCGGAATGCAGCGGAACCTGCGTTGACACCAAGATCGATCCTAAAAATTGCGGCGGCTGCGACACGATGGAAAAGCCTACGGCGTGCAAGTCGGATGAAGTTTGCAGCGGCGGCGTTTGCGCTTCGGTATGCGGCGGGGGCTTGACCAAGTGCGGTCTGAGCTGCCTCGACACGATGACCGACCACGGCCACTGCGGCAACTGCAACACCGTCTGCAAGAACAGCGAGAAGTGCACACTCGGCAAATGCACGGTGTGTGACTCGAACGTCACCGACTGCGACGGCGACGGCTGGAAGAAGGGCGACGGCGATTGCTGCGACGCGCCCGGAGCCTGTGGCGCCGATGCCAAGCTCGTGAACCCTGGCGCGGTCGAGGTGCTCGGCAACGGCATCGACGACAACTGCAACGGTAAGCAAGACTTCTTCGATTTGCTCGACACCACCGCCTGCGATGCGAGCCTTGCGTCCAACTCCAGCACCGCCAGCGACTACGCCAAGGCGCTCGGCATCTGCCGCAGCACCACGGCGAGTCCGGCGCTCAAGGACAAGACCTGGGGCCTCATCGAGGCAAAGCTCCTCCGCGCCGACGGCTCCGCGCTCGGCGACTCCAAGGCCCGGTCGATCCGCAACGTGGTCGGCGGCATTCAGCCTTCGACCACCGAAGGCCAGAAGTCGGTGCTCTTGTCGACCGGCATCGCTTCGGACGACAGCCAAACGCTGCCCGGCCCGAACGACCTGGTCAACACGACCCACACGCCAGCGAGCAGCGTCAACATCGCCACCTGCGCCAAAGAGGCCTGCATCAAGGACTGGTTCACCACCGCAAACCCGCCGCTGAAGAAGGCGAACGAGCTGCCGGTAGCGCCAAACTGCGGCGCCGGCGACAAGGGCGAGCCGAACCTGGCCCGCGACTCGGTCATGCTGCAGCTCAAGCTTCGCGCACCGACCAACGCGCGCGCGTTCTCGCTCAACACGTACTTCCTGTCGGCCGAGTTCCCCGAGTACGTTTGCAGCGATTACAATGATCAACTGGTGATCTTGATCGAGACGCCCAAGCCGACGAGCCCGATCCCGAACCCGGTCGACAAGAACTTGATGGTCTACAACGACGGCGCCGGCCTCTGGCCGATCGGCATCAACGTGGCCTCCGGCACCGCACTCTTCAACGTCTGCAACCTGGCGAGCGCCCAGATGATCGAACCCAAGGTCAGCTCGAAGTCGTGCTCGCTCGGCAACGGTCAGCTCGCCGGCACGGGCTTTGAAGACCGCGGCGGCAGCTTTTGGCTCACCACCAGCGGCAACGTCATCCCCGGCGACATCGTGACCCTGCGCATCGTGGTGTGGGACGTCGGCGACTCGTACTTCGACTCGATGGCCGTGCTCGACGGCTTCAAGTGGCTGCCGAACGCCACCGTCCCCGGCACCGACGACATGTGACTCGGGTGACTTGAGAGAGGGCCTGCTTCCCAAAAGGAAGCGGGCCTTTTTTTTGATGCGCCCCGCGTGTTTCCGCAAGACCCTGATGACGCGGACCATGGGCCTCTTCGACGTTCACGCTCACCTGACGCCGCTGGCCATGGGCCTACCCCGGCGGCTGACGTCCGAGCTCGGGGGCGACCGCGAGAGAAGGGTTGCTTTGTCCCGTCCGGCGAGCGACACCGAGAGCCCGTAGCCACCGCTCGGCAACGGAACGAGGAGACAGCAACATGAACCGAGTCCTGGTGGTAGGCGGCGGACTTGCCGGGTGTGAAGCCGCGGTGCAGCTCGCCCGCCGTGGCATCCCCGTTCAGCTCGTCGAGATGAAGCCAAAAAAGCGCACGCCCGCCCAATCCGGGGACGCGTTGTGCGAGCTCGTCTGCTCGAATTCACTCCGCGGGGCCGCGCTCACCAACGCCGTCGGGCTGCTGAAGGAAGAGCTGCGGCTCGCCGGCTCAGCGGTCATGCAGTGTGCGCTGGAAGCTCGCGTTCCGGCGGGTGGCGCGCTCGCGGTCGATCGCGAACGCTTCAGTGGGGCCATGACCGAACTCATTCGTGAGACCCCGGGCATCGAGCTTGTCTGCGGTGAGCTGGAGCGCATCCCGGAC
This sequence comes from Polyangiaceae bacterium, assembly GCA_947502375.1. Taxonomy (GTDB): domain Bacteria; phylum Myxococcota_A; class Polyangia; order Polyangiales; family Polyangiaceae; genus SYFR01. The sequence continues at coordinate 3,173 of CANMZR010000287.1, read as the reverse complement.
GAACGCCCCGTGGTGCTCGCAACGGGTCCGCTGACGGCCGATGCGCTAGCCGCCGATCTCGCGCGGACCATCGGAAGCCAGCATCTCGCCTACTACGACGCCATCGCGCCCATCGTCGATGCGGAATCCATCGACTGGTCGAAAGTGTGGCGGCAGTCACGCTACGATAAAGGCGGGGACGACTACGTCAATTGCGGCTTTGACCGTGATCAATACGAAGCCTTTGTGCAGGCGATCTGCGAAGCCGAAAAAGTGATCCCCCACGACTTCGAAGACGTCAAATACTTCGAGGGCTGCTTGCCCGTCGAAGTGATGGCGGAGCGCGGACTCGACACGCTGAGATACGGTCCGCTGAAGCCCGTCGGACTCATCGATCCGAAGACCGGGCGGCGTCCCTACGCGGTCGTGCAGCTACGGGCCGAAGACGTCGCGGGCACGGCGCACAACCTGGTCGGCTTTCAGACGCGGATGACGTGGCCTGCCCAAAAGCGGGTGTTCCGAATGATCCCGGGGCTCGAGAACGCGGAGTTCGTACGGCTTGGGGTCGTTCATCGCAACACGTTCGTGAACGCGCCGGAGCTGCTGGACGAGACCATGCAACTGAAGTGCTGCGAAGGGGTGTTTCTCGCGGGTCAGCTATCGGGCGTCGAGGGCTACATCGAAAGTGCCGCCGGTGGGTTTCTCTGCGGCCTGATGCTCGCACAGCGCATGCGGGGAGAAACGATCACACGACCACCGCCGACGACGGCACTCGGGGCGCTCCTCACCCACCTTGGCAAAAAGCCCGAACAGCGCGGCGGCTATCAACCCTCGAATGTCACCTGGGCGCTCGTCCCGCCGCTCGAAGGCCTTCCCCGGATGAAGAAGCGCGAGCGCTACCAACACCTCGCGGCTCGCGGTGTCCGCGATCTCGCACCCTGGCTCGAAGCCATCGGCTCGCCGAAACCCGCCGGTGAGGCCTTCATCCCCGTCGAGCCTCCCGAAGTCTGACCGTCAACGCACACGCCGAAACCGCGGCCGTCCACGGGAACACTGCCGCTCCTTACGGGAACACTGCCGCTCCTTAAACGTAGCGAACCTTCACGGTCTCAACCAAAGCGAGCAGCGCCTCTTTCACCTTCTCCGTGGTCGCAGCTTTGATGATCGCATAACCCTCTCCTTCGTAACTCTGCGCGCGCGGCTGCCCGACCTTCGGAGCACGCAACTCGACGAGCGACGCCCCGACTTTTTCGACGGCCGCTTGAACTCCAACCACCTCGGACACTTTCGTCCCTCCGCCTTGGCCGCGGAAAAACGCTGCACCTGCCGCCCAGCGCCGCTCGACTGGCTTGAAACGATCGAAGCTGATGAGCTCTGCCCAAACCTTGATCATGTCCACCTCGTGAGTCAGCCCCATGAGCGGCATGATGTGAACGCCGGGGGGCCGCGCGCCGACTTCGTTGACGTACATCTTTCCTCCCTCGGCGAGGAACCACTCCATGTGAGAGAGCGCCGTTCCCGTCACCTCTCGATCGTCACCAAAGAGCGCAGAAAGCGCCTGACCGTTCACGTCGGCAAAGTCCGACCAAGGCGCCTCGACCTCGCGTGGGAGGAGCACGCAATACTGCATCCAAGGGGTTTCGAGGACCTCGAGGGGCGTAGGAAAATAACGGGTCCCCGAGCGCCACACCGGACGGCCATGAATCGTCACCGTCTCGCAGGTGAATTCACGCGCACGAATGAATTGCTCGGCCTGCAACGGATAGGCTTCGGTCGGCTGCATCCCGAGTCGAGCGAGCGCCTCGAGATCCCCCAGCGACTCGATGCGGTGGGTACCACGAGAGCCGAGGCCCGCTTGTGGCTTCACGATGATAGGAAAACCGACGGCATCGGTGAAGCGTACGAGCTCCGCCATCGAGCCGACGAGTTGGCTCGCCGCGACGGGTACACCGTGCGCACGCAACACCTCCTTCATGACGTCTTTGTCGCGAAAGCGGCGAGCAATTTTCGGGCGCATCCCCGGCACGTTCGCGAGCTCCCGAGCCTCCGCGAGCGGCAATTGCAATTGCTCCAACACGCCCGTCAGCCGATCGACGCGGCCAATTCCGCGCTGCAAGCCACGGACCGCGCGCGCAAGCTCCTGCCCGTCGGACACGTTGCGCACCTGGTAGTGCCCCGCTACCCGCGAACGGAGGGACGGCGGAATCGACCGCTCGGGATCTTGGCTTATCAGGGAGAGCGTGACGCCATCGAGCGCGGCGAAAGCTGCGACGTAACGATTCGTGTTCTCGAGAAATAGCGGAGCCACTAACGCGACATGCGGCATGCCGCGCACCATACCAGACGTGTGGGCCGACAGTCAGGCGTGAACGAACACTCTCACGAACTCCCTTGGAGCGCGCTTACGCCGGAGGCACTTTGTCCCCGCGTCCATGTAACAGACCGTGAACGCACGGCGCGGGGCACCGCTCTCATTGACACCCGAACCGTGCCAAAGATGGTTGTGAAGGAGCAACACCTCGCCCGCCAACGCCGGCACCTCGACGGCACGCTCGTCGGCCCGTTCGCGTTCCACAATATTCGCAGGAATCGAACCGCCGAGCGGCGTCGCGAGGCCTCGATGGTGGCTGCCTGGCACGACGCGCAAGCAACCGGTGTCAACGGTGCAGTCGTCGAGAGCGGTCCAAATTTGAAGCACCGGATCGCGGTCGAGGCCCCAAAATTTCCCGGCATCCTGATGCCAAGGCAAGCGCGAGCCACCGCGTCGTGACTTGTTGAACAACGTCGCGCGATAAATCGAAACGGCATCGCTCACGACGGCTCGCGCAACCCGCTCGAACAAGGGGTTCTCCAGGTGGGCGCGGAAGTGCTCGTCGCGTTCGAGCTTCTCGAGCTTCCGATAATGCAGCGACGGACCGACGTAACCCTCACCGTAGCGGAGCTCTTCGTAGCTGCCCGTGTCGCTGTCGTGCTGGAAGAAAAGTTCAGGCACCACTCTTTTTCCAAGCATCAACTCCTCGGCGCGCGACCGCAGCCGCTCGAGTTGCTCTTCCGCAATGACCCGCCCGAGCCGCGCGTATCCATGCTCTCGGTAATGCGCCAAGGGTGCTGCGAGATCGAGGTTTTCGCCGAGCGGAAGAAGGATCGTCATCGCGCGTAATGGGTTTCGGTCCCGAGGAAATCGCGGAAGTGGT
>CANMZR010000286.1 GCA_947502375.1 Polyangiaceae bacterium | reverse complement strand
CGATGGTCCCGAGTGCCTCGTTCAACATGCCCGCGCGCTACCAGAGCCCAGGAGCGCTGCCCATGCTTCGCTGTCAGCTCGGAAGGTCCACGAGGCCGCTCGGGGGGGCGGTCGCGAGCAGCGTGTCGAGCTCGCCTTTCTTCTCCAGTCGAGCGAGCTCGTCGTAGCCGCCTATCGAAGTTCCGTTGATGAAAATCTGGGGCACCGTGGTCCTTCCCGTGGTGTCGATGAGCCAGTCGCGCAGGTCCGCGCGATCGTCCGCGAGGACCTCGACGAACGCCACTCCCTTCGCGACGAGGAGGCGCTTTGCTACGACGCAATAGCCGCAGTAACGGGTTGTGTAGAGGGTGACTCTGGCAACGCTTGGGTCGGACACCCGCCTAGTGTAATCGTGATAGCCTCCGACGCCATGACTGAGCAGGGGGTTCTTCGACTCGAGAAGTTTGGCGCCGAAGCGAAACAGTTCGTCGCCGCCGCGCAGCAGCTCGCCGACGAGCGGGGACATGGCGAGGTTTTGCCGCTTCACGTTCTCGTCCGGGCGCTCGAACGAAGCGCTGGAGTTGCCGCGGTGTTCCGAAGTGCCGGCGCCGAGCCCCAGCAGCTCGCCGACCACTGCGAGCGCGCGCTCCGGAAGCTCGCGCGAGGCGGCGGCGTCGCCTATGTCAGCGTCCGGCTGCTCGATCTCATCGAACGCGCCGAGCGCGAGGCGGGGCGCGATGGGTTGTCCGAGGTCGGGGTGGCTCAGCTTCTGAACGCACTTTCGCAGGAAATTCGCGGGGCCGTGGGCGACATCCTTGCGCACTTCGTCATCGGACCGGGTGGCCTTAGAGATCATCTGGGCGAGCTCGAGCGATCGACAAAGCTCTCGGGTGCGGCGAACCCCAAGCCTCCCGCCGCTTTTGACCTCGTCCGCGACCTCGTGGCCGAGGCTCGCACGGGGCCGTTCGAAGCCGTGATCGGCCGTGATGCTGAGCTGCGCCGTCTCCTTCAAATCATCACGCGCCGCTCCAAAAATCACCCGCTCATCGTGGGTGAACCGGGGGTCGGCAAGACCACCTTGATCCGTGCCTTTGCCCAACGTCTCGCCAACGGCGAAGCGCCGTCGAACCTGGCGGGGGCGCGCCTCTGGGCCCTCGATACGGGCGCGCTCGTGGCCGGCGCAAAGCTTCGCGGGGAGCTCGAAGCGCGCTTGAAATCCGTCATCGAGAAGCTTATCGACTCGAACGGCGGGGACTCGATCCTCGTCATTGAAGAGCTTCACAGTTTGTTTACCGGGGGCCCGCCGGGCGCTGGACTCGGGGAGCTTTTGAAGCCGATTTTGGAGCGCGGTGACGTGTGTGTCCTCGCGACGACCACGGTCGAAGGACTTCAAAAAATTCAGGAGCGCGACGCTGCGGTCGTTCGACGGTTCGCGAGCTTTGTCGTCGAACCGGCAAGCCCTGAACTCTCGCAGCAGATCCTCCGAGGCATTGCCGCGCGCTTCGAACGGCACCATCAGGTGCAGATCGCCGAAGGCGCCGTCCGTGCCGCCGTCGGGTTTGCCCGCCGCTACCTTGCCGACCGCGCGCTGCCGGATTCCGCCGTTGATTTGCTCGATGAAACCGCCTCCAGGCGGCGTGTCGAGGTCGATGGTTTGCCCGTGCAAGATGACATCGCGATGCGCCGCCTTGAAACCCTCGAGGCGCAGCTTGCCGGTGTCAGCGACGATCCGACGGCACTCGGTGGTCGCGTGCGCGGCGAGCTTGAAGCCGAGGCCTCCGCGCTCCGGCCCAAAGTGGCGGCGTTGCGCGCGGGGTTGACGGCCCGACGTGGGGCCCTTCAGGCCTTGCAACTTTTGCGAAAAGAGCAGGAAAAGATCGAGGCTGAGCTGACGCTGGCGCGCGAGGCTAAGAACGACGCGCGGGTCGGAGAGCTCGAGCACGTGGTCCTTCCAGGGGTCGTCGGGCGGGTGGGGGCCGCCAAGGCGCGGGCTGAGGAAAGTGGTGCGCGCACGATGCCGGTGCTCGTCGATGAAAACGACGTCGCGGTCACGGTGAACGAGTGGACGGGTATTCCGGTAGCGAAAATGCTCGAAGGTGAGACCGAGAAGCTTCTCAAAATGGAGGAGCGCCTCGCCAAGCAGGTCATCGGACAAGCCGAGGCGTGCACGGCCGTTTCGCGCGCCGTTCGCCGTGGACGGGTGGGTCTGCGTGATCCCGGTAAGCCCATCGGTTCTTTTTTGTTCCTCGGACCGAGCGGGGTTGGGAAAACCTACTTCGCAAAAAAACTTGCCGAGTTCTTGTTCGACGACGAGCAGGCACTCACGCGACTCGACATGAGCGAATTCATGGAAAAGCATATGGCGCAGCGCCTTATCGGCTCGCCGCCGGGTTATGCTGACAGCGAGCAAGGCGGCTTTTTGACCGAGGCCGTTCGTCGGCGCCCATACAGTGTCCTGCTCTTCGATGAGGTCGAGAAGGCCCACGCGGACGTCTTCAATTTGCTCCTGCAGTTGCTCGACGACGGGCGCCTGACCGACGGTCGCGGGCGCACGGCCGACTTTTCGAACACGGTCATCGTGATGACGTCGAACATCGGCTCGAAGCGCATTCTGGAGGCTGAGCCGAAGCTCTTCGAGAGCGACGAAGGGCGCGAGGCTCTGCGTGACGTCGTGCAGACCGAGCTCCGGTCGTTCTTCCGCCCCGAGCTTTTGAACCGGCTCGATGAGGTCATCGTCTTCAAGGGGCTGCAGAAACTAGATCTGCGCGGCATTCTCGAAGCGGAGCTCGGTCGTCTCGACAAAATGCTCCGCGAGCGCGACATGAAGGTCGTCCTGACGGATGCCGCCAAGGACCGTCTCGTCGACCTCGGCTACGAGCCTGCGCTCGGCGCTAGACCCTTGAAGCGAGCCATTTTGCGAGAGCTCCAGAACCCACTGGCGCAGGCGATCCTCGAAGGCGGCGCCCTTTCTGCCGGCGCGATTCAAGTCGACCTCGGCCCCGAGGGCCTCGTGTTCAGGCGAGCGGATTGACGGCCGCGCTTCACTGAACGGACATTCCTGTTGCGACGGACTCGTGGCGTTCCGGTCGCTCCGTGCTTGCCATCGTCTCAAAAATCCGTATGCTGCTGCTCCCTTCGGGTGGTCTCACCCGCGGTTTTCGATCAAAGGCAGGATCATGTACGCGGTCATCAAGACGGGCGGTAAGCAGTATCGGGTTTCCGAGGGCGAGACGCTCCACGTAGAAAAGCTCAACGGCAACCCCGGCGATGCGGTCACGTTTGACGAGGTTCTCCTCGTCGGTGGCGGCGAGTCGGTCAAGGTCGGCAAGCCCACTGTGAAGGGGGCAAGCGTCAAGGCGCAAATCCTGTCGCAGGATCGGGACAAGAAGATCATCATCTTCAAGTTCCGTCGCCGGAAGAACTACCGTCGCAAGCAGGGTCATCGTCAGCCCTACACCGCGCTCAAGATCACCGGCATCACCGGCTGATCGAACCCGACGATTTCAGGAGAAAGCCATGGCTCATAAAAAAGGCGGCGGCTCATCGCGCAACGGTCGCGATTCGAAGGCCCAATACCGCGGTATCAAGACTCACGACGGTGAAACCGTTCTCGCTGGCTCCGTTCTCGTGCGCCAGGTCGGCGGCACGTTCGCGGCTGGTCACAACGTAGGCACCGGCAAGGACTTCACGTTGTTCGCCCTCAAGGACGGCACCGTCAGGTTTCATTGGCGCGATCGCATGAAGCGCCAGATCTCAATCGTTCTCGCCTGAGGCGCAACGGTTCGAGTGCTCGAACGGAGCCTTCTCGTCAGCGGGGAACGCTTCGTTAGGAGCGTGCCTCTTCGCTAGGAGATGGCATTCGCTGCCAGGTGAAGTTCTCGGCGTACCCGCTGAGGAACGAGCGGGGCAACCGTAGAAAAGGCATAGAGAGTTTCTCTGTGCTTTTTCTTATTTTGTCTCACGAGTTCTGCTTTACGAGTTTTGCTTTACGATGCCGCTCGGTGCGGGGTCGTGCGCCGCTCAAAAGCCAGGGCCGACGACGCCTCCGTGTGGATCGTCTGCGGTCGTTTTGATGGTGGTCGTCTTCGTATCGGGGCGACGCTGCGTCGAAAGTTCCAGGTCGCGACGGCCTTTCTCCGCGTCCACGGCCCGCTTTTCTGCTCCGCGGGTGGCTTCCTCCGCAGCCAGGGTTTTTTTGTCGGCGAGCGTCTCGCTCAGTCGGGTTCGGGCTCGAATGACGACGGTACCGACGTCTTGGGCGAAGCGTGTCGGGGCGAGGGGGCTTCTCTTTGGCTGCCGGGCGAGGACTGCCCAGCCTGCGACAGAGAGGAGCCCGAAAAGTCCAACGGCGAACATCACCCGAGACCCCAGCATCGTTGGGACGAAGGTCGGCTTTTCGAGGCGTTGCCCGCTCGGCAATCGCTCATGAGGCGGCGGAACGGTCGTTTGGCGCTCCGGCATGAGGAGCGGCGTATCCGTGAGTCGGACGTAAATTCGCTCGAGCCGCTGAGCCAACTCGGCAGCGGAGGCGAGCCGGCGCGTGCGGTCCTTTTGCAGGAGCACGTCGACCAACTGGCAGAGCTCCGTGGGCACGCCGGGTGCCAGTTCGGACAAGGGCCGGTGCGGCTCGTCGATGATCTTCACCATCAGGGCGTTGTAGTTCGTGGCGTCGAAAGGCAGCTCTGTCGAGAGCGCCTCGTACATGATGACGCCGAGCGCCCAAAGATCCGCTCGTGCGTCCACATCGAGCTCGCCCCGTGCTTGTTCCGGGCTCATGTACGCTGGCGAGCCAAGCACGATGCCGGCATTCGTCTCGACGAGATCGAGTCCGCGCGTCTCTTTGGAAATGCCAAAGTCGAGCACCTTCGGATGCACTTCTCCGCTCTTGTCGACGGCGAAAAAAATGTTCCCTGGTTTCAGATCGCGGTGGATGAGCCCTCGAGCGTGGGCTTCTTCGAGCCCTCGTGCCACGAGGATGAGGTAGCGGCAGACGTCAACGGGTCGCATGCGACCGGTCCGTGCAAGTCGCGCATCGAAGCCTTCCCCTTCAAGCAATTCCATCACGAGGTAAGGCGAGCCATCCTCGGCGCGGCCCATGTCGTACACATCGACAATCGCGGGATTTCGGATTTGTCCGCAGGCGCGTGCTTCGTGAAAAAAACGATGCAAAGCGTCGTCGTTTTGGGCGAGCTCGGGCAAGAGGAACTTCACCGCAAAGTCGCGGTCCGTAAGCTCGTTTCGCGCGGCCCATACCGAGCCCATGCTGCCGGCACCTAGTAGCCGCTGCAGTCGGTATTTCCCCGAGACAAGCTCGCCCGCGTTCACGCTTTTCCTTCAATCAAGGAGCGACTTTCGAGGTCGTCCCCGCGACGGCTCCGACGATTTCGCCCGTTCCAGCATAGTGGTTCCCCTATCCGCTGCAAGTCCATCAGAACGGTGCGCGCTGCTCGGTGCCTCCGCGCGCTTCGGGTCAGGGGTTCCGCGGCTCGCTCGGCTCACTCCGTTCGCTGGGACTCGGGCTGTCGCTCGCGCTGCTCGGGCTGTCGCTCGCGCTGCTCGGCCTCTCGCTCGCGCTGCTCGGGCTCGGCTCTGAGTGGGAGCCCGACCCGTTCGCTGCGGCTCCTCCCGCGCCTTGGGCCGGCATCGCGTCCGACACGACGTCTGCTGCAGGCGCGCCCCCTCCCCCTTGGCCTCCGGCGTCCGCAACGAGCGCCGGGCTCGCCTCGGTGGGTTCCGTTCCAGCGAGAAAAACCTCATCGAATGCGTCGGCCGCGTCCTTCCCCGCGAGCATGCCCGTGCGCGGGTCAACTTTGCCATGGACGATTCCAGCCGGCTCCCGCCAGGGCGGGGTCGCTCGACCGTGGTGGGCCGACCGCATCGCGTCGATGAACGCCGGCAGTGCGGCCGTCGCACCTTGTTCGCTCGCTCCGAGCGGGACGCTGTCGTCGTAGCCCGTCCAGACCACGCACACGGTCGTCGGCGAATAGCCAGCGAACCATGCGTCCTTCGAATCGTTGCTCGTGCCCGTCTTTCCAGCGAGCGGTAAGCCCAGGGTTTTCGCTGCACGCGCGGTACCTCGAAGCACGACCGAGGTCAGCAGGTTCGTTATCAGGTAGCTCTCCGCCTCGGTGAGGACGCGTCTGGGCGATGGGCGTTCGGGTAAGGCGATGGGCTGCCCATTCGGGCCGGTGATGCTCCGAATCAATACCGCATCGCCTGCGATGCCCCCTGACGCGAAGGTCAGGTAGGCGCTCGCGAGGTCGCGTGGCGTGGTCTCATACGCACCGAGCGCGAGGGAATCCGTCGGCCGCGTTTCAGAGTGCAGACCGACTTCGGTCGCGAACGCCACGACCTTCGCGGCCCCGACCGCGTGCAAGCTCCAGAGTGCCGCCTCGTTGATGCTCCGCGCGAGCGCATCGCGTAAAAAAACCGGCGGCTTCGTTGCGCCTTCGAGGTCTTTCGGATCTTTGCCGAGGACCGCCAAAAGGCGGTTCGGGTTCAGGCGGTCCGGCAGGGGTATCACCGTTGCGGCTGTCAATTGACGCTGTCGCAAGCCC
>CANMZR010000285.1 GCA_947502375.1 Polyangiaceae bacterium | reverse complement strand
CGTTCATGGGGTCCAACCTCGGATTTTACCGCTGCGCCTCGCGTACCACGCGCTTGGGCTAGCCTACAACTGGCCGCTGCTGCCGGGAGGTCGGCGAATCAAACAGCGCTACTTTTGGAAGAACACCGCCTCGGCCACGGGCTTCCTGCTGACGGTGTTCCTCTACCCGCTCGCGAGCGTCGGTTGGGGGTTCGCTCCGCAGCAACTCGCGCCGGGAATAACCCTTGGAACGATCGCAACGACGGCCGTTTTTTTTGCGCTTTTCGAGCTCAGCTACGAAGTGATCTACGACCTACGAGATGTCGCGGGGGACAAGCTTGCAGACGTCGCATCCTTCCCCGTCGTGCACGGAACGGCCGGCGCCATTCGCATCATCGACAGCCTGCTGGCGACCTCGATGGGCTGCCTCGTCGTCGGGTACACGCTGAAGGTCGTGCCCTGGCGAATCTTCATCATGATAGCGGCCCCTGCCGTTCAGCTCTTCCTTTACAAGCGAGCGGTCCGCCGTGGTCTCACCTCGCGAGACTGCATTGAACTCACCTGGCTCGGGGTCATGTTTCTCATCAGCTACCATCTTTGGATCGCCGCCGGCTTGCCCGGAATAGGACTCACGTGAGCGCGCTCGAGGTCAGCGCCTTTTTGATTGTGGCCCTGTTCGTTTGGGGACGAACACGCCTCGGCGATGCACGCGGGCTGCTGCGTCGGCTCGGGCTGCTCGTCGTCACGAGTTGGGTCGTCGAGAACACGTCGATCCGAGCCTACGGGTTTTATAGCTACCCTCCAGATTGGCACTTCTTCCTCGATAAAGTGCCCATCGCGATCGTCCTCATCTGGCCTGTCGTCATTCACTCCGCGTGGGATCTCGCGCGGCATCTGCTCGGCCCGAGGCACCGCGGTATCGTATGGCTCGGTGCAGCCCTCGTGCTGGCAGACGCCTCCCTCATCGAGCCCGTCTCCGTCGCCAGCGGTCTCTGGCACTGGACCGAGCCCGGGCTCTTCGGCGTGCCGCCAATCGGAATTCTCGGGTGGGTGTTTCACGCCGGACTCTGCATGCTCTTGCTCGAGCGGAGCGAACGCGGAACGACACGCGAGGGCTGGATGCTCGCGACACCCCTCGGGACCCACGCTTTGTTGCTCGCGAGCTGGTGGGGATGTTTTCGCTGGATGAATGCGAGTGTCTCGGCACCTTCGGCGGTCGGCGTCGCCTGGGTGCTCTCGGTCTTGGTGGTTGGGAGATCACTTCAGTTAAAGGCACGGACACGCGTGCCCCTCGGGGAGCTCCTTCTGCGCGTTCCTGCTGCGGCTTTTTTCTTCGTTTTGCTGGTTATTTACGGAAGATCGCAACCATTGCTCGTCGGCTGGACATGCGCATTCGTGCCGCCGTACTGTTCCCTCATCGGCCGCCAACGGGGAGTTGCGAGCGCGGTCCGTTCGTAACGAAGCGCGCCCTCTGGTAACCTTCGGAGATGCGCGGGTTTTTGTCTCTGCTGAGCGGAATGTGGCTCCTTGGCTGCCGCAGCGGCCTCGGCGACCCGGCAGAGCCGCTCCCTGGCTCCGGCCATCAGACGGTGACCGAGGCCGACTATCCGGTGAGCAATCTCGGCACCGCCGTTGGCAACGTGATCCCAAATTTCTGTTTTCCAGGATTTCCTCAGCCAGCCGTCTCGATTGAGGAAACCGAGATCTGCTTCGCGAACTTCTACAACCCGACCGGCCTTGGGGTGTTTGGGGCGGATGATCCGTTCCCCGATGGCGAAGCGCTGCCCAAAGTTCTCGTCATCGACGTCTCTGGAAAATGGTGCAGCCCCTGCAAATACGAGGCGCAACACGTCCTGCCCGGCATCTGGAAGACGCTGCACCCGAAGGGGCTCATGTTGATGACGGTGTTGGCGGACAGCAGCAAACCCAACGTCCCGGCGACCATCGAGGACCTCGCGCAATGGACGGGTGCTTTTAAAGCCGAGTACCCCAACACGATCGACCCGACCTACCAAATGGGCGCGCTCTTCGATTCGAGTCAGTATCCGGCGTTCTTCATCATTGATACCGTGACGATGAACATCGTTCAGTTTGTGGGCGGAAAGCCGCCGGAAACCTTCTGGCAAAAGGTCGAAGAGTTGCTCTAACGGAACACCGTGACACCGTGACACCGTGACGGAGTCGTCAATCCGTGTCGGCCATGGTCGCGAGGTCGTCGTCGAGTTCCTGGTCGATGAAATCGAGGCGCGTGTACAACGTGACGACCTCGACACCTGCGGCACGCACAGCTTCAACGCCACCCTCGAGCCTGTCGACGAGCACCGCGACCGCAACGACATCGACCTTGGCACCCCGCAACACCTCGATCGCGTGGAGCGTAGAGGCGCCCGTGGTGATCACGTCCTCGAGCAACACGACGCGACTCCCCGGCCGCACGGGACCCTCGATGAGTCGGCGCGAGCCGTGATCCTTGGCCTCTTTGCGAACGTAGAGCGCATCGAGCGGACGCCCGCGCTGCAGACTCAAAAGCGACACGGCGCTCGCGAGTGGACAGCCGCCGAGGGCCACGCCTGCGACCGCTTGCAGCGGGTGGAGATGGCGGATGCCATCCAAGATCAACTCGGCGGCCAACTGATGACCACGCGCCGTCAGCACGGTTTGCTTGCAGTCGATGAAAAAATCGCTCTCCTTGCCCGACGCGAGGACGACTCGCCCCTCGCGATACGAGAGCGTTCGGAGCAACTCGAGCAGTGCGGGACGCCCCTCTGCGGTTTTTTCGCGGCGAGAACGGGCCATCAGCGAGCGCGGCGTTTGACCGCCTTCTTGGTGCGTTTTTGCAGAGCGGGAACAATCGGCTCCGGAGCTGCCTTCACCGCCGCCTTCGGAAGCGGCACCGCCGCCTTCGGAAGCGGCACCGCCGCCTTCGGAAGCGGCACCGACACGGCGGGACGAGCCACCGACACGGGTGGTTTCACGCTGTTTCGCGCGGTGACCGGCGCTACGGCAACGGGGGCCACCGCTCTTGGCGACGGGCTCGCCTGAGCCGCACCTGCACGACGTCCTGCCACTCGCGAGGCTTCCGCCGGCACCCGTGAGGCCACTCCGGTAGCATCGGGTGAAAAGGCGGCCGTCGCCACCCGGCCACGCAGCTTGGCGCCAGGACGAATGCCGATCGACGGGGCCGACACGTCACCGACGACGCGCGCCCCATCTTCGAGGACGACGCGCTCGAGCCCGCGCAAGTTACCGGCAACCGCGCCGGCTACGAAGACGTTTTGCGCTTCGATGTCGCTCTTCACGAGACCTTCGGAGCCGACCGTGACCGTGCCACCTGAGGTCACACTGCCTTCGATGTGACCGTGAATCTCGAGATCACCCTCGGCGCTGATGCGACCTCGGATGACCGTCCCCGCCGCAATGATGGAAGTGTCTTGCGCCATGGCTATCAAACCTCCATGTCGACGTTGCCCTTGAACACGGCGCCGTCCGCAATGGTGAGCCGTGCCGCTTTCACGTCACCGATGAGCTTGCCACCCGAAAGGAGGTCAACCCGCTCCACCGCGATGACGTTGCCCGTCACGGTTCCACCAATCGCTACCGAATGAGCGCCGATGTCGGCCTCCACGATGGCGTCGCTCTCGACCGTGACGGTACCGTCGACCTCGAGCTTGCCCCGCAGGGTGCCCCCAATGGTCACGTCGTCGTCCGAAGAGACTTCGCCCTCGATGGTAATTCCGGCTCCGATGACTGTTGCTGCCACGCTCTTGCTCCGTCCGTTACGGGGTCTGCTGCTCAGGCGATCGCTTCCGGCAATTCAAAGTCGGAAGCTACCAACCCGTGAAACTTTCCGCCCTCTTCGAGGACGAGGCCACTCGCTTCGATGTCACCGCGCAAGGCACCGGTCGCCGTAACGACAACCTCGCCACGCGCCGCAACATCGCCTTCGAGCAAGCCCGCAATCGTCACCGCGCGGGCCGAGACGCTACCTCGTACTTCGGCACCCTGGCCGAGCTCGAGTGCTCCGGTAACCGTGACGTCCCCTTCGACGTTGGCCTCGATTCGAAGGTCGCCTTCGCCGTGCACGCGACCGCGCACGCGCAAACCGCCCCCCAACACCGCTGCCTCGTTCGAACCCTTCGCCATTGCCTTGTGACTCCGCGCGGAAGCTAACGCATGGGACCCCGGCAAGCAATGGGCGCATCGCGTCAATCGTAAGGCGGAGCGCGGTTTCTGCTAGCCTCTCGATGAAAGGCGCCTGCTCGAAGCCGCGCGAAGTTGCCCGTGACCCACCCCATCCTGACTCGCAGAGCCGCCCTGGCGGCGGCGGCCACACTCTGCACCCCAAGCATCGCAGAAGCCGAGCCCGCTTACGAGATGCGCGACATCTTCGTCCGGGGAGACCGCAAAACCGGGCGCAGATTCAGCCTGCTCGTACCCCGGCACACGACCGAGCCTGTGCCGCTGCTCATCGCGTTTCATGGCAAGGGCGAATGCGGCGACGAGCGGCTCGGCGTCTTCGCCTGGGCTGAACGGTACGGCCTCACTCGCGCCTACGACCGGCTGCTACATGCGCCGGTTCAGGCGGGGGACGCGCGTTCGACGTACTGGAAACCGGACCGTCTTCAGGACGTCAATCAAAGCTTGAAGCTCCGACCCTTCGGCGGAGTGGCCGTCGCTTGCCCGTACACTCCCGACGTCTTTCAGCTCGGAGGACGGCAAAAGTTCTTCGACGGGTATGCGGCCTGGATCACGGAGGAAGTCATCGCACGCGCGCGCCAAGAGACGCCGATCCTCGAGGGAAGTCGCCACGTGGGGATCGATGGCGTGTCGCTCGGGGGGTACGTTGGAATCGAGGTGTTTTTGAGGCGTCCCGAACAGTTCGGCGCCTGGGGATGCGTGCAAGGGGCGCTCGGTGGCTACCAGGCCAGGCGTTACGGAGATGCCCTCGCCCAAACGCTTGCGCGAGTGGGTCCACGGCGGCTTCACGTGGAGACGAGCCTTGCCGACACCTACCGAGAAGACAATGAATTGCTTGCGAAACGGCTCACCGAGCTCGGGGTTGCGCACGACTTTGTCATGCCACCCGGTGCCCACAATCAACCGTTTCTAATCGACGCCGGCACCCTCGAGATGCTGCTCTGGCACGATCGAGCACTGCGCGACTGAAGCCGGATCGCGAGCCGTCGCCAACTACGCTTCACCGACCGAGCGCATCGACATTAGATTTCCTGGCGTCAGGCCCATGGTGGCGAAGGCGCGCTCCCAGCGCTCCTCGGCGGCGCACTCAAACACAATGCTCTCATCGATGGGCACCGGAAGCCAGGCACCCCGGGCGATTTCGGACTCGAGCTGCGAGGGGCCCCAACCCGAATAGCCCAGCACCACGAGCCGCCGCGCACCACCGTCTCCGGGCGCCGCAAGCTCGCGTGCCAGCCGATCGAAAGCGGTCCGCGAGGACGAAACGCGAATGCGAGGCCCGACGGCGATGACTCCGTCTCCCTCGAGCGTCGGATCATCGCACAGCACCCAGCCGGATTGAGGCTGCACAGGGCCGCCAATCCAGACCTTCGACGCTTCCTCGCGGCCTTCACCGTAACCCGCATGGAACAGCAATTCGCCTACCGACAAGGGTGCCGCGCGATTGATGACGAACCCAAGCGCGCCGTCCTCGTCGTGGGACGCGAGCAGCACCACCGTGCGATCAAAATTGGGGTCACCGAGTGGCGGTGACGCGATAAGAAAGCCTGGTGCCAAACTTCGGAACGTCATCGTAACCTCGCGCGCGCCGAGAACTTGCTGCACGCTGTGCCAGGCCCCGTGACCACGCAATCGAAAACCGACCGAGTACGCCTGGCTTTCGAGGCGGGCACGCTGCGCATCGACGGACTCATCGATGCTACGGGGCTGCCCTGCGTGTTCGACGACCGGACGAATTGCCACCGTGCCCCCGCGCAGCGTTACGCGGAACTGATTCTAGGCCTTCGGGCACGCGGGCTCCCCTACGAGGACGCCGCACGGGGCTACGAAGAGTTGGCGCTCGGGGAGCTGACGCGCCAGGAGCCTTTTTATTACCAGCGCGAAGCCATCGCCGCATGGGAACGGAACCAGAGCCGCGGCGTCATCGTGCTCCCAACCGGCGCGGGAAAGACGTTCGTCGCCGTGATGGCAATCGACAAAAGACCGCGCTCGACACTGGTGGTGGTGCCGACACTGGACCTGCTCTACCAATGGTATGATCTCCTGCAGGCAGCCTTCGCGCGACCCGTTGGCATCGTTGGAGGCGGCTACTACGAGCCGGCTCCCATCACGGTAACGACGTACGACTCAGCCTATTTGCACGTCGACAAACTTGGAAATCGCTTCGGCCTCGTGGTGTTCGATGAATGCCACCACCTCCCGAGCGAATCGTACGCGCTCGCCGCCCGTGCGATGCTCGCACCGTTTCGTCTCGGACTCTCGGCGACTCCGGAGCGCACCGACGGAGGGGAGGCGCTCTATGCCGAGCTCATCGGACCCATCGTCTATCGCAAGGACATCGACGAGCTCGCTGGGACGTACCTCGCGAGCTACGAGACCCAACGCATCGAGATCGCGCTCACGG
>CANMZR010000284.1 GCA_947502375.1 Polyangiaceae bacterium | reverse complement strand
GTGGGCGACGCAATCGTTATGACAACTTATATGACACCCCTACATTCCCACAAATTAACCAGTGTTTGCAGCTAATATGGGGATTTTGCCAATTAAGTTGTCAACGCTATGGTTGCCGTTCGCGAGGCTAAAACGAGTGCCGTGGCACTCACACATGCGTTGCTCCGCACTCGCCGGAGCGCCCACTTCACGCTCCACAATCGCTACCGGAACGAGCCAACCCCTGCCGCTGAGCTCGCACTGGAGCCACCTGCCGAGCGACGTCTCACTCGGCGCCATCTCCTTACCGCATCGTGCTAGATACGCCCCGTGCTTGAGTCCATTTACGGAGTGGGTGTTGCGCCAGATGAGGCACGCGTCGTGCTGATTCCGGTGCCGTGGGAGGCTACGACGTCGTACGGTCGCGGGACCGGTAACGGGCCGGCCGCCATTGCAGCTGCGAGCGCCCAGGTCGACCTCTTTGACCTCGAGCTTGCGGGACTCGGCGTTCCCGAGCCGTACCGGTCGGGGCTGGCGCTGCTGCCCATTGATGAAGCGGTGGCCGCCAAGGGAGTCGAAGCGGCGACGCGCGCGCTCCGAGTGATTGAAGCCTACGATGAGGCGCGGCCCGGCAACTACGATGCCGCGATGCTCGCAGAGTTGTCCCGCGTGAACGAGCTCTCGGCGTGGCTCGATGGCTGGCTCGAGCGCGAAGTAGCAGGCTGGCTCGCGAAAGGAAAACTCGTTGGCATCGTGGGTGGCGATCACAGTGTGCCGTTCGGCAGCCTTCAGGCGCACGCGAAAAAGTACCCCGGCATGGGTGTCCTGCACTTCGATGCGCATGCCGATCTGCGCGTTGCTTACCAAGGTTTTGTCGGCTCGCACGCGTCGATCATGCACCGCGTGATGAGCGAACTGCCCGCGGTAGCGAAGCTCGTCAGCGTCGGGGTACGGGACTTTTGCCAAGCGGAGTACCGTGCGGTCGCGGCGTCGAACGGGCGCATCGAGATTTTTTGGGACCTCTCCCTCGTACGGCTACAGCACTCGGGCACCCCCTTCGCGGAGCTCGCGTCGCGGATCGCCGCCGCGCTCCCGAGAGACGTTTACGTTTCGTTTGATATCGACGGCCTCGAGCCGACTTTGTGTCCACACACCGGGACGCCCGTTCCCGGCGGACTCACATTTGCGCAAGCGACAGCCATCCTGGCGGCGGTGGTGGGAAGCGGACGGCGCATCGTCGGCTTCGACCTCGTCGAGGTCGCGCCCGGCCCGGACGGGGACGAGTGGGACGCGAACGTCGGCGCCCGATTGCTCCACAAAATGATTGGTTACGCGCTCGCTAGCCAGCTCTCGGCGAGGGTCTAGCTCGGGGCGCTGCGCCTCACCTGAACAAGCGACGATAGGTTTCGACGGCGTAGTGCACGTCGAGCGTCCCCGCGGCTTCACGGCATGAGTGCATGCTGAGCATGGGCGCTCCGACGTCAACGGCTTGAATGCCGAGCTGCGACGAAACGATAGGTCCGATGGTTGAGCCGCAAGGCGAGTCTGCGCGGACGACGAACTCCTGCGCCGGGTAGCCCGCCTCGCGGCAGAGCGCCCGGATGTCGGCGGCGGTTTTACCATTCGTCGCGTACGATTGGTTGGCGTTGTGCTTGATGACAATCCCGCGATTCAGGCGGGGGCCGTGTTGTGGATCGTGCCGTTCCGGGTAATTCGGATGCACGGCATGGGCCATGTCGGCGCTGATGAAAAACGAGCGGGCAACCGCGCGCGGCCAGGCCTCGGCTTGGCTTTCGGGGTGGCCGCCCGTGATGCGTAGGAGGACATCGCGAAGGAAACTACCGCCGGCACCGACTGCGCTGCGGCTACCGCATTCCTCATGGTCGTAGAGGATCGCGCCGACGGTGGCATCGACGGGCTCGCCCACGGCTGCGAGCGCCTCTGCTGCGGCGAACGTGCTGGCCAGGTTGTCGAGTCGTGGGCTGTAGAGCAGTTCATCGTTCACGCCGCCGATGGCACCGCGTTGCGTGTCGTAAAACACGAGGTCATGGCCGAGAATGACGTCGGCCTGTAGGCCCAGAGCTTGGGCGATGAGCGACTCGACATCGCACCTCGTGCAGTCACTCGCTTCCAGCGCGATCGTTGGGGGGAGGTGCCGTTGCTCGTTGAGCTTGAGACCCTCCGAGTTGACCTTTCGGTCGAGGTGGATGGCGAGGTTCGACACTCTCGCAATCGGGCGCTCGAGATCGACGAGCAGACTTTCCGTCCCATGGGCTCCTTGCACGAGCACGCGCCCGGCGATGGATAAGTCACGGTCAAGCCAGGTCGATAGGAGCACGCCGCCGTACACCTCCACCCCGAGTTGATGATGCCCCGCGGCCGTGAAAGCTGCGCGGGGCTTGACGCGCAGTGTGGGTGAATCGGTGTGGGCGCCGAGCAGCCGAAAACCCGCGACAGCCGGCGAGCGCTTCCCCACGATGAACGCGAAAATCGTCGACTCGCCGCGGACCACGTAGTGACGAGCGCCAACCGCAACCGTCCACGCGTCAAACTCGAAAAGCTCACTGAATCCCTGGGCCTTCAACGTCGCAACGACGCTGGCCACCGCGTGAAACGGCGTCGGCGAACCGTCGATGAACTGCAGCATTTTCCTGGCTGCAGCCACCCCTGCAGCTCGTAGCTCGGGATGGAACCCGGGGGGCGCGGTTTCGTTCGCCGGGGCGCTGGATTCAGACTCGCTCATCGAGCATGACCATGCCACGCGTCTGATCCTCTTGCCAGCGGACTCGCGCTCGGCCAGAACGCATCCGTCGGGAGGGTCTCCCGACCTAGCGAGGTGCCCTTCGTGATCGAAGTACGTGAGCTATCCAAATACTACGGTGAGACGAAAGCGGTCGGTCCGCTCGACTTCACCATCGAAAAAGGGCAAGTCATCGGCCTGCTCGGCTTGAACGGCGCAGGAAAGACGACGACCTTGCGGATGTTGTCGAGCGAGCTTTTGCCGACGTCGGGACGCATGCTGGTCGATGGAATCGATCTGGCCGAGGAGCCTGACCAGATCCGCTCGAAGATCGGCTACCTTCCCGATCGACCCCCGCTTTACGGCGAAATGCGGGTTCGCGAGTTCCTGGAGTTTGCAGGTCGTCTTCGAGGCATGCCGGCGCTCGGGCTCATGAAGCGCGTCAACGAGGTGCTGGCTCTGACGTCGCTTGTGGCGCACGGCGACGCTCGCATCGACACGCTGTCGCATGGCTTCAGGCAGCGGGTGGGGATAGCGCAAGCGATTGTGCACACTCCGGCGCTCTTGCTGCTGGACGAGCCGATAAATGGGCTCGATCCCGTTCAAATCGTGGAGATGCGTGAACTCATCCGGTCGCTCCGGGGCGAGCACACCATCGTTCTGTCCAGCCATATTCTCTCGGAAATCAGCGAAACGTGTGATCGTCTGCTCGTGCTCGTCGACGGTCGCATCGTGACCGAAGGCACCGAAGAAGAGCTTGCCGAGCGCATGACGCCCGGGTTCGACGTTCGGGTTGTTGCGCGGGGCGACGCCGCGGCCATCCTCGAGCAGGTCGAGAAAGTGGACGGCGTGCGAGCGGCCAGGCGCCTCGACGGCAAAGCCGTAGCTTCCGAATACCGTGCAGATCCTGCGGTGGTTGCGGTTCACGTGACCGCGGACCGCGATGTCCGCGAAGCGCTCTGCAAGGCGCTCGTGGGTGGCGACATTGGCGTACTCGAAGTCATGCGCGCCGAGCCGGAACTCGAGTCGATTTTTCTACAGCTCGCCGGCAGCGCGAACGACCTGGAAGCGCTCGACGGCGAAGGGAATGAGTCATGAGCAACGTAGGCTTGATCGTTGGACGGGAGCTAAAGGCTTACGTTCGGTCCCCACTTGGATACGCAGCGGCAGCTGGTGTCCTTCTCATTGACGGGATTTGGTTCATGGCGAAAGCGCTCGGCGGACCCGCCGAAAAACGTCTCTCGGCGTCGGTCCTCGCCGAATTTTTCAACGGCGCGACGGGTACGACGGCCATCCTCGCCATTGCGCTTGCCATGCGGCTCATCGCCGCCGAACACGACGCAGGGACGCTCGTCCTTTTGAAGACTTCGCCGATCCGCGACTGGGAAATCGTCTTCGGAAAGTTCCTGAGCGTGATGCTCGTGCTCCTCGCCATCACGGCCATGACCGCCTACATGCCGCTGCTCATTCTGAAGAATGGGAAGGTCTCGGTAGGGCATCTTCTCGTGGGCTACAGCGGCGTCCTGTTGCTCGGCGCTTCGGTCACGGCGATCGGCCTTTTCGCCTCGGCATTGGCGAAAAACCAGGTCGTAGCTGCGATCCTTTCGGCGGTGCTCACCGGGGCCATGTACCTCTGGTGGCTCGTCGCCAAGATAGCCGATCCGCCGGTGACGGAAGTTCTCGAGGGCCTCGCCATTCATCACTTGCGAATGCGGGACTTCATGACCGGCAGTCTGCGGCTTGAGAACGTTGTTTATTACCTCGCCGTTGCCTTCTTTTTTCTGCTCGCGTCCGTCAAGACGCTGGAGGCCCGCCGATGGCGTTGAATCAACAGAAACGCGCCGACATCTTGGCTCTTGCGGCCACGCTGTCAGGTTGGATTTTCCTGCTCATTGGCGAGCGCGTGCTCGTTTCGAACGAGGGTCTGGCGAAGTTGTTCACGGCGCTCGGCGCACTCGCGCTCGGGGGCGCGCTCGTCGAACGGGTATGGGCCTTGCGGCAGGGGACCGAAGACCGACGTCCCGCGGCGCGTGTGTTTCTCGCACTGTCGCTCTCAGGGGTGCTCGCGCTCGTGCTTTACGGGGTCTCAACGACGCGGGGCCGTGAGCTCTTTCACCTCGCAAAGCCGCAACTCGAAGGCCGAGACAACGCCGGGGCCGTCCTGACGATTGCATGGATCGCGTTGATGATTGCGAATGTGCTGCCGAGCCTCTTCGGCGAGCTCGCGCGTTTTTCGATGCATCGCGCCGAGAAGGTCGAATCGCGCCGCGTGTTTGCGGCCGTCGCCGCGGGGTTGTCGCTCGGCGCGGCCCTGCTCTACGGTGGCCTCTTCACCTATGCGGCCGATAAAGCCGACAAAAACGTCGATTTTTCTTACTTTCGGGTGAGCCGGCCCAGCGAGTCCACGAAGCGAATGGTCGAGAGTTTGAGTGAACCACTCGAAGTACTCGTCTTCATCCCGCCGACCACCGAGGTCCGAAGCGAGGTGCTGAAGTACCTCACCGATTTGCGCGCCGGTCGCGCCGATAAACTCACCGTGTCGACCCACGATTTCCTCGGCGAGCCCGACCTCGCAAAGGAGCACAAGCTGACGAAGGATGGCGTGCTCGTGCTCGTGCGGGGCAAGGCCAGCCAGAAGCTCGACATTGGCGTCGACGAGGAAAAGTCTCGTCATTTGCTGAAGAAACTCGATGGCGAGTTTCAGAAGGTGCTCATCAAGGCGATGCGCGATCGCCGCACGGCTTACTTCACGGTGGGTCACGGCGAGCTCAATGAGGACACGGATAAGCGCAATGCCCGTACGGCTGAGGGCGTCCGGCAGCTCGTCGAGACGCAAAATTACCAGATAAAGACGCTGGGTCTCGCGGATGGGCTGGGAACCGAAGTGCCGAAGGATGCCACGGCCGTCCTCGTCCTCGGGCCGACCTCCCGCCTGACGGATTCCGAGGTCGCCACCCTCCACAAATATGCCGAGGATGGCGGCAAGCTGCTGCTTGCCCTCGACCCGGATGCCAAGGCTGATCTGGCACCGCTCGCGGCCATCGTCGGACTCAGCTGGAAGCCTAAGCTCGTGCTGAACGAGGTTCCGCAGGCGCGCATGCAGGGCACTTCGGCCGACAAAAAGCTTCTCGTAGCCGCGACTTTCTCATCGCATGCCTCGGTGTCGACGCTGAGCAAGGCCGGTCGTAATGCTCCGGTGTTGTTCGCTGGCGCCACGGCGCTCGATAAGCTGGTGGATGCGGACAAGTCGCTCCTGGTCGATTTCAACATCAAGAGCGCGCCGCTTGCGTTCACCGACGAGAATGACAACTTCGAGCTCGATTCTGGCAGCGAAAAGCAGGGCGTTCTGAACCTCGCAGCCGCCGTCACTCGGAAGCTTGGTGAGGGCAAAGATGCGAAGGAACTCCGAGCTTTCGTGCTCGGAGATGCCGATGTCTTCAGTGACTTCTGGTTCATGCAAGATCGCAACAATCAGCTCATGTTCATCGAGGCGCTCCGCTGGTTGGGAGGCGACGAGAGCTTCAGCGGAGAGATCCAGAGCGAAGAAGATGTGGCCATGGTGCACACGAAGGCGGACGATCAGGCGTACTTTTACGGAACGATTCTCGGTGGACCGTCACTCGTTCTCGGCCTCGGGTTGTTCGTCATGATGCGCCGTCGGAGCCCCATGACCCCGGTCGCGAAAGGTGGGGTCGCGAAAACCGCGCGTAAAAAGAAGCCGGAAAGGCCGTCATCCCCGAAGACCGAGCCTGAAGAAGTCGCGAAGCCGGCTACCTCGGAGACACCGACGTCCGGGAAAGGCCGTCCGAGCCGACAAGCGGAGGCGGATGCGATGATGGCTTCGGCCAGCGATCCGGGGCCTCAGAGGAAGCGACGCCTGGCGACGACAA
>CANMZR010000283.1 GCA_947502375.1 Polyangiaceae bacterium | reverse complement strand
TTTTCCATTCTCGATGCGATGCTTCTTCAACAGCGCCCCGTGCTCCGCAAAAACCTTCTCTGGGTTCGTCCGCCAATCCGTGTCCTTCAGTGCTTCGTAAATGGCCTTCCACTCGGCGATGAGCTGAAGTGCGGCGAGCGGCGTGAGCTGATTCACGTCCAAGGAGCGGAGTCGGTTTGCGACCTCGGTTCCGCGAGGGTCGACTTTCACTTCGACGCTCGGCGCTGCGTCGAAGCTGAAAAGGGCGAGTTGACGTTCGTTCGTGCGCTGCACCTTCGGGCCTCCGGGGGTCGGCGTGCCTTCTTCCTCGAGGGTGACGAGAAGCTGCCGGGCGCGCGCGATGACGCCTTCGGGGAGGCCTGCGAGTTTCGCCACGGCGATACCGAAACTGCGATTGACTGACCCGCGGGTCAGTCGGTGCAGAAAGACGACTTCCGTGCCGTGCTCGCGCGCGGATACGGAGTAATTCGCGGCGCCGTCGGTGGCATCGGCGAAGGCCGTGAGTTCGTGGTAGTGCGTTGCAAAAATCGCGCGGCAACGCACCCGCTCGTGAAGATGCTCAGCGACCGCCCAGGCGATTGCGAGCCCGTCGAAGGTGCTGGTGCCACGTCCGATCTCGTCGAGGATCACGAGCGAGCGTGGCGTTGCATCACGCAAGATGGCCGCCGTCTCTCGCATCTCGACCATGAACGTGCTCTCGCCCCGTGCGAGGTTGTCGCTCGCGCCGACGCGCGAAAGCACGCGATCCACAATGCCGATCCGCGCAGCGTCAGCCGGCACAAAACTGCCCATTTGCGCTAGAATCGTCAGCAATGCGACCTGTCGCATCAGGGTCGACTTGCCCGCCATGTTCGGCCCCGTGACGAGCAGCATTCGCTCGCCCTCGAGGTCGAGGGTGGTGTCGTTCGGCACGAAGGTTCCGGCCGCTACGCGCCGCTCGATGACCGGATGGCGTGCTTCGAAGAGCGCGATGCTCGGCCCGTCGTCGACCTCGGGGCGACGGAAGTCATGGCGGTGAGCCACTTCCGCGAGCGCCGAGGAAACATCCCACTGGGCGACTGCTGCAGCAATGTTCGAGAGCGACTCAGCTCGTTCGGCGACGCACCGAACGAGCACGGCAAAGAGCTCCGCCTCGCGTTCACCGTAACGCTCCTCGGCCCCGAGGATTTTCTCTGCCAGCGTATCGAGCTCGTCGCACGTATAGCGCTCCGCATTGACGAGCGTCTGCTTCCGGCGCCAGGTCACGGGTGCCTTGCCCATGTGGGCCTTCGTGACCTCGATGTACCAACCGAACCCGCGAGTGTATTTGACCTTGAGGGAGCCTATTTCGAGTTCGGCACGAAGCCGCGCTTCGAGCTTGGCGACTCGCTCGCCGCCGTTCGTGCGCAAGAGCCGCAACTCGTCGAGGTCGGCGTCATACCCTTCGCGTAAGGCATTGCCATCACTCAGCCGGGCCGACGGCTCGTCAACGAGCGCTCGGGCGAGGAGTTCCCGCAGCTCGGCTTGCGGCTCTACCGTGAGCGTCAGGAGCCCGCGCTCGAGACCGGGGATCGTCGCGAGCGCGAGGAGCGCATCCGGCAAGGCACTGAGACTGCGCTCCAGGGCACCAAGGTCGCGTGGCGAGCTCTCACCGAGGCTCGCGCGTACGATGAGCCGGTCGATGTCTCCGATCCGCGACAGGGCCCTTCTCAACTCCTGGCGCGCCCGTGCGTTCGCGAGCAATTGCTCGACGGCATCGTGCCGGCGCCGTATCGCGGCGACCTCGGCAAGTGGTGCGAGCAGCTGCCGACGCAACAGCCGGCCACCCGCCGCCGTGATGGTTTCATCGATGGCCGTCAGCAGCGCGTTGGCCGGACCGCCATCCGAGCCGCGCACCAACTCGAGATGCGATTGCGCCGTTTCGTCGATGCGCATGCACGCATCGGGGTCGTGTGGAGCGATGCGCCGCACCGGCAGAATCGACCCGGGCAAGTTGCGTCCAGCAAACCGCAATGCGCGCGCCGCAGCACGCACGGCTTCAGGTGCGTGTGCGCGAACGGTGTCGTCGTAAAGCGGCACCGGCACCGGACCATCCAGATGGGCGCGTGCGTCGTCGAGGGGCTCATCCTCCCGAAGCACGGTGTGCGGACAGGCGATTGCAATGGCAGCGCGCAGCTCATCGAGTCCGCTCGGTAGAATCAATTCGGCCGGCTCCGCGCGCGCAATTTCGCCGAGCAAAAGCGCGAGCCCTTCGGTTCGGCAGGCCGACATCTCGCCCGTCGAGATCTCGAGCAATGCCAGCCCGAAAGTGCGGCCATCTTTCGTGCCTTCGATCGCAACCAGGCGGTTGGGTCGCTTCGCGTCGAGCTGCCCGTCGTCGGTGAGCAACCCCGGCGTGATCACTCGGACGACCTTTCGAGGAACCAGTCCCTTTAATTTGCTTGGGTCGCCTAGCTGCTCGCAGATTGCGACCTTGTAGCCGCGTGCAATGAGCTTTGCGATGTAGCCATGGGCCGCATGGTGTGGGACCCCCGCCATGGGCACTTGCTCGGGAGAACCCTTGTTGCGACTCGTCAGCGTGAGCTGGAGTTCACGGGCGGCGAGGACCGCGTCCTCGTTGAACATCTCGTAGAAGTCACCGAGGCGAAAAAACAGCACCGCATCCGGGTAGGCGAGCTTCGCCTCCCGGTACTGTTCCATCACCGGCGTGAGCTTCTTCGTGGATGGTCCGTACAAGATTCGGATCCCTCAGCGGCTTCGACTGAATCACTGGTATTGGCGGGATACCGCGAGCGTGCTCGTGCTCAGCATCGTGAGGCCCTGCAGGGAACCGTCGCTGACGATGAGCTCGCCGGTCAGTGGCAAGTACGTTGCCGCGGTGGGTTGCAAGTCCGTCGATCCATTCGGACCGAGGAGCGTGACTTGCAAGGGATTGAATTGGGATTGCGTAGCGAATTCAAAGCGCATGTCGCGCCTCGCCTTGGCGCCGTGGCGAATCGCGAAACGAAAGAACGGATTGACGAACGCGCGCACGTTATCGTCTTTGACCGGGCCTTCGACCGCAAGCTCGCGTACCCGCCCGTTCAAGCGGGCGAGGTCGCCGTCGCAGCGCGCTCGGCAAATACCGTTGTCGTCGCGAGCGCCGTGGTTCAAGAAACCAACCTGCGAACCGGTGACGATCCATTGCCCGCCACCGCGCACCTTGAACTGCACGACGTGTGGAAAACAGCATTTCAGCTCGGGGGTAGGGACGCCGTCGCGCGGAGTGACGAGGAGCACATCGTCCTTGGCGACGTCGATGCGGAGGTCGCGTGCGGCGAATGGGTTCACGGACGTGCCGTAGGTTTGTTGGCACGCAGTGAAGGTGCAGGAATTCTGTTCGCTCCAGTATTTGTCCGTGAGGATCGGCGTGTCGCTCAGGATCTGGACGTAGTCCGAAAGTTCGCGAGCTTCGGCGGCTGCAGTCACGGGGTCGAAGCTCTCGGTTGCGACGAGGTCGTCGAGCATCGCGCCAGCTCCCATGACGCCGCGTCTGCAGAAGCTCACGGATGGATCGCGAAGCTCGTAGCCGCCGTTTTTTGGCTCGATCGAAGCGAAATGGTTCGCGAATCCGATGATCGAACCCTCGTAGGTGACCGACCAGACTTGCGCGAGAATATGGGCCCGCGGGTCCTCCTGATTCATCAAGAGAAGGTGGGATTTTCCGCTGTTCACGGCGTCGTCGGCGAGGAGGCCCGTCGCTGCATCCACGAGGACGGCGGTCGGACCGACTGGCAAGGTGAGGGGCGACGAGAGAGCGTGTATCGGGGTCGTCGCTAGCATTTGCGGCGCGCCCGAGGCATTGGCTTCGAGCGTGCTGCCATCGATGTCGAACAAGAGTGGCAACGCTTGTACGCCAGGCTGGGTGGCGACGATGTTCTCGCGAAACGACAAGTAGTTGGTCGAGCGCGGCTGATGGGCCGCGACGACCTGGCAGCTGTATTCCGTGCTCGCACCTGGCAGTTCGGACACCGTGTCCGTGCAGCCGAACAGGGGGTCATGGGTCTTTGGCCCACGGCAGGCGCTGTCGAGATCGTCGACGTCGATGGCGACGACGTTGCCGCTCGCGAGCACGGCCAGGCCGAAGACGCCCCGGAGCTTACGAGGACCCGCTCCACTCGAAAAATTGCTGGCGGTTCGATACTGAGAGGCGGCGTCGGTGGCGGCGGGGCTGGGGTCGCACCGCACTGGCAGCGGGACACCGGTGATAGCGTCGGTTTGCTCGGCACTGCGGTCAAAGAGGACAATTTCGCGCGGCGGTGAGCCGAAGCGGATCCGGTCCCGCGGTTGAAAGGGATTGAATTCCGGGTGCGCGCGTTCGAGTGGGCGCCGGTCCGTCGCGTTGTCACTCACGTCGTATACGAGCAAGCTGCCGTCGACGTCGTCGATGGCGTAGAGGTATCGACGGAGGTCGAACGTGAGCGGGCTCACGGCGACGCGGCTCGTGCTCACGGCGCGGCTGGGGTCTTCGGCCGAGCTGACGATGAGGGGTGCTATCTCGACAGGCTCGCACGGCGTCGCCATCTCGACGCGGTGAATCGTGGGAGCGCCCGCATCGGCGATGTAGGCTCGAATGCCGCCGTTCGGGGTTCCGGTGAGTGCGATGTCGGACGGCCTCGGGACGAAGCTCGTGACGGAGAGCTTTCCCGGCTCGGGTGCGACGCAGGATGGGCCCGTCGGTGTCGACACGGCGTCGGCCGGGGTGATGACGACCTCGAGTGGCAGAAACCGCTCGACGCGACACGGCTCAAAGGCGCCGTTTTCCTGGTCGAGGATCGCCTGGGCGTCGATGATGGCAATGCCGCCTTTTTTTGGCAGAGTGACCAGCAATTTGTAACGCCCCGGGTGGCCGCTCAGGCTCGCGTCGGTCGCGAGGTCTCCGTGACAATGCGGCTTTGCATCGGGCCCGCAGCCAGCGCTCGGGTCGGTGGCCCCATAGGCTTGGTCGCAGCTTGGTCGTGTTGTGCCCTCAGGCCCCACGGGATCGATCACGAGCTCGACTCGGCCTGGAGTTTCCGGCAGGGAGCAGGCTGGCCAGTCGCTCAGATGAGTTGCTCCGCCCCGGATGCGATCGGACACAAGAGCGAAGATCCCCTCGTAGCCCAACTCGGCGACAGTCACGAAACTCGCCATCCCGCTGGGGGTCGAGACGATGTCCGTGGGCATGGCCCCGACGGGTAAAAAGTTCGTTCCGGGAGTCGACGGGTCGGAATCGACGAGCGCGTTCGAGGCGATCGTGAGATCGACCACCGCGATTTCTCCGCGTAGGGGTTGGGTCGTCAAAGCATACAGATGCGGAATCGAAAAATCGGTCGCGCGAGCTCCGCTGCACTTCGAGAGGGGCAGCGCGATCGCGGTCGGACCCGTGTCGGTTGGTGCCCCGAGGCAGACGAACGCCGTCGGGCCCGTCGCCTGCATCGCTTTGACCGAACTGTTCGTCGTCGTGGCGGAGCAACCCGGGCTCGCCGTCAGTCCCAGCGTCACTGCGGCGACGGTCGCGGTGGCTCCAAGCAAGCGCGCCTGCCATCGCAAGCGAGTTGTGCGCGTCACGTTGAAGCGGAACCAGCGAGCGCCCATCATCGCGACCCCACGGGTGGCACCGGTTCGCCGAGCGAGGCGACGATTTGCCCGTACGTGACGGGGTGTCGCTGGTCGAGGTCAACGATGCCAAGGTACGAGTCGGTGAAGTGCGCGACGTACGCCAAGCTGTAAGCCGTGCCGTTTTCGAGGCCGCTATCGATGGCGAACTCTTGGGGGCCGCGTCCCGTGCGCACGATCGCTTCGACCGAGTCGGAACTGGGGTCGACGATGGTGATGGCCCGCGCATCAAAGGAGAGCGCAAACACTCGGTCGGCGAGCTTCCCATCCGCCGCGACCACTTGACCGACCCTTACGTGACCGGGGCCGAAGTCGAGTGCCAGTGAACCGTGCATCTCGACGGTATGAAAGACCGCGGTGATGCGCGATGCGCCCGCCTCGCTCGTCGCTTCGCGCACGAGTGACGTATGGACGCGCCCGACGAGCAAGCTGGCTGGGGTGCGGTTCGCAACGTAAATCCGCAAAGGAACACTCTCGGCACAGGCTGCGAGGCATTCGAGCTGGGTCCCGTCGGCTGCGCAGCGTGCTTCGCAGACATTGCGCTCGCTAGCGACGATGGCCACACCGCGAGAGTCGATGTTCGACGCGCTGATGGTCAGCGGGAACGTTTGCGCGACCACGAGAAAAGGCCGCGCCGGGATCGAGCCGCTGTCCGGGTGGTACTCGACCAGATCGAGCTGGGCCGCGCCCCGGTAGGTGACCACAAACGCATCCCGATAGTTGACGGCGTAGTTGCCCGCGCTCGCCGCCGCCGCGGCCTCGGCGACGACGGCCGGGCGCGGGATCGCCGCGAGCTCCGTCGGCCCGTTGGCGAGCTGGCCCGTGAAGTAGCTAATGTAAGGAGTGGCGCCCCAAGGGTTCACAATGAGGCTCGTCGTCGCCTGCGTCTGATGCGCGCTGACGAGCGCACCGCCGTCGCTCGATGCTGCCGTTCCAATCGGATCCGCCGGCAGCTGCAAACCGCGAAGCGAGCCCGCTGAGGACCGGCCGATGCGGTGGGTGTCTCCGCAGAAGC
>CANMZR010000282.1 GCA_947502375.1 Polyangiaceae bacterium | reverse complement strand
GATCCAAAGCGCTGCCCCATCGATCGACCTCGGCGCCCGCCCAATGAAGAGGCGCTCGCGCAGCCTGCCGATGTGGCTCTCGAGGTCGCGCGGCTCGACCAGCGCACCAAAGCGGGCGCGAACCCCGGTTGCGCGAGCTATTTTGGGGTTCACGATTTGACGGGCAACGTCGCCGAGTGGGTGCATGACCGTTACGGACAACGTGGGGCGCCGCGCAGCGACATCGCCCTCGCGGGAGGGGGCTGGGAGCCCGCGACAGCGACCTGCCGCGCACAGGATTCTTTCGTGTCTCCGGACGTCCGAAATTACCTGACCGGCTTTCGTTGTTGCGCCAATTCCCTTGATGGAGTGCCCCCGCGTCGCAAGCTCGGTCACGTCGGCGCTCATCGCCGTGGGTTGGTTGACTGAGGTAGTCCTTCCCTCGTGGGAGAAGCTGGGGTAGCGTCCCGCTGGTGGTTCAACCACCGACATTAAGTGCCGTGGCTAACCTCGCGAAAAATCGAGAATATATTTGCACGGACGACGATGTTCAAGGGCCTATAGCTCAAGTGGTCAGAGCCCCCGGCTCATAACCGGGTTGTTCCAGGTTCGAACCCTGGTGGGCCCAACCCTTTTTTCTTTTATGAAGGGGCTTGGAAAGTTTGGGGGGCGTTTTTGACGTTTTCAACAGGAGGCCGAGCCGGTGGGGATTGACGCACAGATTGACAGCTTGGAGCAGCTAGCCACGCTCGACGCAGTACTGAAAACTTTGGTTGAAAAACTGGGGGCACAACGCGCTGAATACACCGCTTTGAAGGCTTCCCATGCCACGGTTGAAACAGCGATTGCAGCGGACCGAGCTAGCCTCATCGAGATGGAGCGAACCCGCAGCGAGCTGCAGATCGACCACCGAAATATTGGGCAGCAACTCGACCGTTCGCGCGACAGAATTCAGCGCTCGCGAAACGAACGAGAGTCTCAGGCCGCCGAGCGTGAGCTCGACGAACTGCGCCGCTTGCAGCGCGACCGTGATGACGAACTCGGCAAGATGATCGTCCTATGCGATCAGGTCCGGAACGCCATCGCCGACAACGAGTTCAAGCTCCTCGAGCTTCAAGAAAAGCTTTCGACTTCGGAGCAGGGCACGCTCGCTCAGATCCAGGCTCTGGAGACCGACGTGGCTGAAAAACGTAGCGGTCGCGTGGCGATTATTGCCAGGCTTCCGAGCCTGATGGGTCGGCGCTACGAGTCCATGCATGGTCGGGGCAAGGTTCCCGTGGCCCACACGACGGACGGCACGTGCCGCGGCTGCTACGTCCAACTCCCGCCGATGCTCTTTCATAGCCTCCTTTCGCGCACTCAATTCGGGGAGTGCCCATTCTGTCATCGAATCATTTGGTACACGGCGCCGGTCGTCGCTTCCGCGCTGGCCGAGGTGGGTGGCGAGGCGGTCGATTCGTCTACCGGTGCTTTGAGTTAAGCCGTGAAAGCTTGCTCGGCCTGTCAGCGAATCTTGCCCGACGAAGCCGGTTTTTGCCCGGTTGACGGAACGGCACTGGCGGCTTCGGAGGACGTGCCTATCGAGGCTGACCCCGAGGACGAGCGCGTCGGCTCTTCGATGTGCGGTGGGCGTTACCGGATTCGTCGTAAAGTTGCCGATGGTGGTATGGGCCGCGTGTACCAGGCCCTCGACAATGAGGAACAGCGAAGCGTCGCCATCAAGATCCTCCATCCAGAGGTCGCGATGGAGGACATCGCCGTCGAGCGTTTCAAGCGCGAGTTCGAGCTGAGCGCTCGGCTGCCTCACGATCACATCGTTGAAGTTCTCGCCTTCGAACAGACCGAAGACGAGAGCTTCGCTATCGTGATGGAGTACCTCGAAGGCGAAGAGCTGCGCAACTGCATGCAGCGCGAAAAGTTCGTACGTCCCGAGCGGATGATTCGCATCCTCGCCCAGCTGGCTATCGGGCTGCGCGAACCGCACGAACTCGAGTTGGTGCACCGCGACATCAAGCCGGACAACATCTTCCTCTGCGGGACCGAAAGCGGACCGCTTGTGAAATTGCTGGATTTCGGGAGCGTTCGGGACAATTCGCTCGGAGCGAAGAAACTTACCGTCATCGGGACGACTCTTGGCTCGCCGTTCTACATGTCGCCCGAGCAAGCCCAAGGGCTTCAGGACCTCGATCATCGGGCGGACGTTTGGTCCATTGCGGCAATCACGTACGAGGCGCTCACTGGAAAAGTGCCTTTTTATGGGGTGAACGGCCCGCAAATCCTCCTCGCAATTCTTGGTAAAGAGCCGGTGCCACCGAGCATCGTCTCAAATGCGGATGGGTTCGCCGGACCGAAAATTCCCGAAGCCGTCGATGACGTCATCGCGGATGCTCTAACGAAGAGCCAGACGATTCGTATCGGCTCCGTCGGTGAACTAGCCAATAGGCTAGGGCATGCTTACGGTCTTACGGGCGAGCATGGGCTGTGGGCCGAGACGTCCGAAAGCGAGCTGGCGAAGGCCGTCGCCGCCGCGGCTGTTGCGGCAGCGGGGGACGCCAGGACCACTCGCCGGACGAAGGCTGCTTCCGTCCACGGTGACGACGCAGCCGCCTCGGAACGCGGTCCGCAAGTTGCGAGAGCGGCCGGGCCGGTGTCGCGGCGTGCCGGTCCTCCCTCGCAGCGGCTCCCAGGAAGCTCGGCAGATGGGTTCCACGAGGAAGACTTCATCATGGGTCTCCCCGATGCCTCGGCTGGGCGAAGGCGTTTTTTTATTCTCGGTGGCATCGGACTCGCGGTGGTCGCGGCGGTGCTCTTCGCCGTCCTTCGCTGACGGCGCGCATAGGCTGCGTCTGGCTGTCCGAGCGCGTGGTTTCCAGCAGGCGGTGAGCGCTCGGGCCGGGCGCCCATCCTTCGGTCTGTCAGGGGACTTCGTTCGGCGTTATGCTGCTCGGACGTGTCCACCCGTGACTTGACCGAGCCCGTTCCCGACCCCGGAATCGCAACGGCGGTTGGCGAGGCACGGCCTGATTTGCCGCCTGGCTCGCGGGTCAAAGGACACGTTGAGAGAATCGCAGAAGCCCTTCAACGTGGCTTCGCGGAGAGCCGCCGCGTGCTCTCGTTCGGCGAGTTCCTCGAGCTCTTTGCCTCGCATCCAAGCCGCCACGGGCGCCCGGCTCCGCACTACGTGCGGGACATGTTTCAGCATTACGGGACGGCGACGGTCAAGAAGCCTTGGGGGAAGCGGACGCACTTCAAGCTATTCGATTGTCCCTGGGAAACACCTCAGGATCGGGGCCGTGAGCCGACACTCGTCGGTCACGAAGAATTGCAGGGGGAGCTCTTCCGCGCGCTGTCGAACTTCGCCCGTGAAGGTCGCGCGAATCGGCTCGTCTTGATGCACGGCCCGAACGGGTCGGCGAAGAGCACCGTGGCGTCGTGCATTCTTCGAGCACTCGAAGACTACTCGCGTCAGGATGAGGGCGCGCTCTATCGCTTTCATTGGATCTTTCCGACGCGCAACACGAGTCGCGGGGCCATCGGGTTCGGTGTGAGCAAAGCGCTTGAGAATCTTGAATCGTTCGCTCATCTCGAGGATGCGGACATCGATGCGCGGCTCGTCATCGAGTTGCGTGACCACCCGCTCTTTTTGATTCCGGTGGGCGAGCGACGAGTGATGTTGGACGATCTGTGGCGGGAAGCCGCTGCGCCCTCGAGTCCTCCCGATTGGCTGCGCTCAGGTGAGCTCTCACACAAAAATAAGCAGATTTTCGAGGCTTTGTTGGCTTCGTATGCTGGCGACTTTCGGGCGGTACTTCGGCATGTACGCGTCGAGCGGTATTATATTTCGCGCCGCTATCGGGTGGGTGCGGTCACGCTCGGCCCCGAGATGAGCGTCGATGCGCGTGAGCGTCAGGTGACCACCGACCGTTCCATCGGCGCTTTGCCGATGTCGCTTCAGGCGACGACGCTGTTCGATGTCACCGGCGAATTGGTTGAAGCTTCGGGGGGCGTCCTCGAGTTCAGTGACCTCTTGAAGCGGCCCATCGACGCATTTCGTTACCTTCAGCTCACGCTTGAAACGGGGCAAGTAGCGCTGTCGCAACAGACTGTGTTCACGAACGTCGTCATGCTCGGGAGCGCCAACGACGTGCATCTCGCTGCGTTTCGGGAACATCATGAATACGCCAGTTTTCGCGGGAGAATCGAGCTTGTGCGCGCACCGTACTTGCGAAGCTTCCTCGACGAGGAGCGCATTTACAGCGAGCAGATATTGCCGACCTTGCGACGACACGTCGCGCCTTATACGGCACGATTGGCAGCCGAATTCGCCGTCCTGACCCGCATGCGGAAACCCAACCCCGCGCGCTACGAACCGGCGCTCGCTGACGTCGTGAAACGGCTGACGGCGGTCGATAAAATGGTGCTTTACGCCGAGGGCGAGCCTCCAGATTCCCTGGAAAATGACAAGAAAAAGCTGCTCCGCGCGAATGTGTTACGGCTTCACGATGAGTGGAAGGCGGAGATCGATTACGAGGGGCGCATCGGTGTCTCCCCGCGCACGATGCGAACGCTGCTCTTGGATGCGGCCCAGTCGAGCGAGTACCGCTGCGTGTCGCCGTTCGCGGTCTTGCACTGCATCGAAGAGCTTTGCAAGCGAACGGATGAGCACGAGTGGCTCGACGCGAAGCCCGAGGAGGGTGGGTTTCACGACCCCGCGTCCTTCGTTCGCGAGGTGCGCCGCCGTCTCTTTGATCGTGTCGAGCGGGACTTGCGAGATGCGAGCGGACTCATCGCGGCCGCTCAATACGATGACCTTTTTCGTCGCTACATTCTGAACGTCAGCGCGTTCGTAAAGAAGGAAAAGATACGTCATGAGCTCACCGGTCGCGACGAGAACCCCGATGAAAACTTGATGCGCGAGGTCGAGCAATTGCTCGCCTTCAAGGGCTTGCCGAAGGAGCACCGCGAGATGGTGATGTCGACCATCGGAGCGTGGGCCATTGAACACCGCGATGCCGAGCCGAAGCGTGCCGAGATCTTCCCCGGCTACGTGGAGCGCATGCAGGTGGCAGCGTTCGCGACCTTACGGCAGCCCTTTGCTCGCCTCTTGCGCGATGTGGTGGCGCTGCTTCGTGAGGGTGGTGGCGGACTCGAGCCGAGTGCACGCCGCGCAAGCGTTGAGATGTTCGACCGGCTGGTGCAAGCGGGCTACGACGCGGACAGCGCCGTGGATGCCGCCAGCGCCATGGTTCGAGACCGCTACGGGGACATCGTCACTTAAGGAGTTTCGTGCTCGTCGATTCGCACTGTCATCTTGACGTTCATCATTTTCCAGAGGGGCCCGATGCGGTTCTCGAGCGCGCGAGGAGTGCGGGCGTGGGGCGCTTCGTCGTCATCGGTGTCGATGAACGCGGTGCGGCTGCTCGGGCCGCTGTGGCTCTGAGTGAGCGGCGCTCGGATGTGTGGGCGACGGTAGGGCAGCATCCTCATGATGCGGTGGCGCTCGATGACGCGCTTCAAACCGAGCTCCGAGCGCTAGCGGCACGCCCGCGGGTCGTCGCGGTCGGTGAAGTTGGCCTGGATTACCACTACGATCACTCTCCGCGCGAGCTGCAGGCGACGGTGTTCCGCCAGATGATCCACCTGGCGAAGCGACTGGGCAAACCGCTCGTCATCCATACCCGTTCGGCGCCTCTGGAGACGCTTCTGATTCTCGAAGAGGAAGGTGCCCGGGACGTTGGGGGCATCATTCATTGTTTCAGTGAAGACCGCGCCTTTGCCCAGCGTGCGCTCGATCTGGACTTCGATCTTTCCTTCTCCGGCATCGTCACGTTTCGCACGGCGAAAGCGATCCAAGACGTGGCGACGTGGGCACCCGAAGGGCGCATCCTCGTCGAGACGGATAGCCCTTATCTCGCCCCGATGCCCCTTCGCGGAAAGAAGAACGAGCCGTCCAACATCGTCCACACGGCGCGCTTCATTGCGGGCTTGCGGGGGATAGCCCCTGAGCAGCTGAGCGAAACCACGAGCGACAACGCAACCCGTCGCCTGCGGCTCGTGTGAAAAGCTGCGGCGCCTTTCAAAAGCTGCGGCTTCGTTGAAAAGCTGCGGCTCCGTTGAAAAGCTGCGAACTGACCGAGCGCGCGCGGGGCACCCGTTTGGACGAAGCATCCGGAGCATAAAAGCATCCGGCTGAGAAATGAGAGTGCCGAGGGAGGGAATCGAACCCCCGACCCGGCGCGTATGAAACGCCTGCTCTAGCCGACTGAGCTACCTCGGCGGGGGGGAGCACTATCCCTAATCCAAGGGGCTGGCGTCAAGCGTCTCGTCACTTGTGGATGTAAACGATTGGGCTGGAGGCGTCTTCGGGCACCGTCACACCGTGCCAGCCCTCGGGAAGCGCTACGTCGGTCCAATGCCAGAGCCAGTGCGCATCGATCGGCGTCATCGTCACGTTGTGAAAGTTCGTCGAGTCGCCGAAGGTCGATTGCCAGTAACTTCCCGTGATCGCGAATCCGTCTGCAAATTCAAGGACCCAGGGAGCCTCGGCGACCGAGAACTCACCCCTGACCTCGGCGTCCTCGAGGGTGCGACTGATGAGCTTGGTGCGAATGCGGAATTGACCTTGCAGTGTCGCTGCGACCCCACTTGCCGGATCGCCAA
>CANMZR010000281.1 GCA_947502375.1 Polyangiaceae bacterium | reverse complement strand
CGGCACGCTCGCGACCTTTCTAAGAGGCGGCTCCGTGCCGGCGGTGCTCGGCTTTGACCCCTTGTTTCAATACATGCACGACCAAGACGTCATCGAAGCGTTGATAGTGACTCTCAAAAAGAAACCACACAAAGTCTTCAACGTCGCGGGGCCGCAGCCGCTCCCACTCAGCATCCTGGTACGCGAGACCGGCCGGCGTTTGTTGAAGCTGCCCGAAGGGCTGTTCGGGAGCATGCTCGGAAACTTCGGATTGCCGACGCTTTCGCGCGGGGCACTCGCCCACATCAAGTACCCCGTCGTTGTGGACTCGAGTGCTTTTCGACGAGCAACCGGTTTCGATCACTCCGTCGATGAAGTGGCAGCGATTGCGGATTACCGACGAGCCTTCCCGCGACGGTAACCCGTCGAGACGTGGCATCCGGCAGGCTCGAAACAGCGGCTCGAAACAGCCGTCCCGTCAGCTGAAGAGCAGGAGCAAGTCCTCTCTCGTCAACTGAGCGGCAGCGGCTCCCTCATCGAGAGCGACCGCTGCGAGTGCGCGCTTTCTCCCTTGGAGCTCGAGGATCCGTTCCTCCACGGTGTCCTTCGCAATCAAGCGGTGGACGAGCACCGAGCGCAGTTGCCCGATGCGGTGCGCGCGATCGGCGGCTTGATCCTCCGCGGCCGGATTCCACCACGGATCGAGCAAAAACACATGGTCCGCCGCTGTCAGGTTCAAGCCCGTTCCGCCCGCCTTCAGCGAGAGCAGCATCACGGGGGGGCCATCCTCACTCTGAAACTCGGCCACCACCGAAGCCCGGTCCTCAGTGGATCCATCCAGTCGCGTCCAACGAATGCCGGCCCCCTCGAGCTCGCGCTCAACCCGATCGAGAAGGCTCGTCCACTGCGAAAAAACGAGTGCCTTGTGTCCGTCCGCAGCCGCTTCTTCGAGGGCCAGCATCAAGCGCTGAATCTTCGATGAGGCCTCCGCCCGGGCGCTCTGGCCAGGAACAAGCGTGATGTCGCACGCCGCCTGCCGCAGGCGTAGCAGGGCCTCGAGAGCTTTCATGACATTGCCGCCGGCCTCCAGATCGCGGACCACCGAGGCACGGGTCGCGAGCAGGACCGCTTCGTAGACGGCGCGTTCCTCGGGCTCGAGTTCGCAGCTCAACACGCACTCGATGCGAGGCGGCAAGTCGGTTGCAACCTCCGACTTTTTGCGGCGCATCAAAAAAGGGCGAATGCGCTCGCGAAGGCGTTTGCCGGCTTCGACGACGCCCTCCGCGATCGGCCGCTCGTAGTCGTCGCGAAAGGCGCGCAACCCGCCCAGCAATCCAGGATTGCAAAAGTGCATCAGACTCCACAACTCATCGAGACGGTTTTCGACGGGCGTGCCACTGAGGGCCACGCGAAACGCGCCTTTCAGCCGATGCGCGGCTTCGGCAACTTGGCTCTCGGGATTCTTTATCGCCTGGGCCTCGTCGAGCACGAGCGCATCCCATTCGACCTGGGAGAGCGAATCGATGTCGCGACGCAAGAGCGCGTAGGTCGTGACCACGACGCCGCTTTCGGGCAGCGTGCGCTGCGCCCCGTGATAGACGGCCACCGAGAGGCCAGGCCGAAAACGTCGGAGTTCATCGACCCAATTGTGCACGACGCTGCGTGGACACACGACCAGCGCGCGCCCACGCAACGCGCAGAGAGTCTGGAGCGTCTTGCCGAGACCCATGTCGTCGGCGAGCAACGCTCCAAGGCCGGCTTCGCGGAGAAAACATAGCCAATCAACGCCGCGGCGTTGATAAGGGCGCAATTCCGCCAGCAGGTCAGCGGGCAACACGGCGCTCGGCAGGCCCTCGAATTCGCGCGCGAGCGGCTCGAGTCGTTGCAGTTCGATCGGCGCGGGGTGGTCGAGTTCCGCACACAGTCGCGCGAGGGCAGGCTTGCCGTAGGCGGCCACCCGTCCCGTCGTGTCGCGGGCCTGCAGGAGGTCACGCAAGCGATGCCCGTAACGCTCGAGCCAATCGGTGGGCAAGGGTGCCCAGCCACCGCCGAGCAACGGAACGGCACCCGCACCAGCCTGCCAGGCCTCGAGCACCTGAGCCGCATCGACGCGCCGAACGTCGCCGCCAGCCTCGCCGAGGAAGGCGACGTCAAAGCGCTCCGCATCGACCGAGAACTCGGCGGTCAAAGCGAGCGGGTAATGAACCTCGTGCGCGTCGCCAAACACCGAAAAACCCTGCACAGAACGCAAACGAGCCGCCATCGAGACGGCCTCGCTACCGGAAAACTCAGCGGCCCTGCCAGGCACGAGATCAAGGCTCTCACGAAGTCGCTCGACCTGGCGGCGTTCGGCCCGGAGGTTGCGCTCGATCACCGGAAGCTTGGCACCGGGAAGCCGCTGCAGGCCATCTCCGACGACCCGCGCCAGGGGCGGATCGCCGTAACCGACGGAGGCTACGACATGGAGTTGCGAGCCGCGCTGGGTGACGTCGAGCAGCGGTCGAACGGGAAGCGCTCCCTCTGTCAGCGGAAGGGCCGCGCGCTCTTCGATGGTGGTTCGTTCGCGCCACTCTGGAAAAACGCGCGTCACGAGTTCGGCGATCCTTTCGCCTTCGAAGAGTTGCTCGCACGGCAACCGCTCCAAGCGGCCGCCGACGAGCTCCGGGACACCCACGGGTTGCAAGCGTTCACCACCCACGCAGACGAGCCCCGGAACGACGAGCACGACTTCAAGCTCGGGCCGCGTAAAGCGCAGACGAAACCCGCGCGGGCTTCGCTCGAGAATGACGTGCGGCCAGAAAGGCGTCTCGCTCACCGTGACTTTGACGCCGTCGAGAGTGACGTTGCTCGCTTGAGCAAGGAGCGGAAGCAGGAAGGCAAAGCGCTCCGCGGGCAGACTTCGAACGCGATTTTGCTGGAGAAATTGATCGATGGTTAAATCCACCTTCGTCAGCTCCAGCTCTGGTCCTTGCTCGCGTCCGGACAGGAGCGCCCCGAGTGTTCCCTCGATGGGAGTCTCACTTCCAGACCGCACCGCCACGCGAGCAACGAGCATGCGGTCGCCATCGCGCGAGAGCCGATAACCCACCTCGCCGCCGGCTTTTTTTGAGACCGTGAGCTCACGGCCTTCCTTCCGCGCTGCGCGAAGAGCAAGCACCGCGGCAACCACGTGTTCACAGGGATCCTCGCCGTCACACGTGCAGCTCCACTCGGCATCCGCAACGTGAAGCGTGACCGTGGGAGCAACGGTCCGACCGGGCGTGCGCACGCGCAGCTCAATCGGCTCACCGGCCGTGAGAGCATCGACCGCATCGCCACGCTGAAGCTCCACGCCGCGCGACCACTCTCTGGGTTCGCAGGCTTCGCGGAGCGCCGCGAACAATTCTTGCAGCCGGTCGGTCACGTGTTTACGGCCTCCTACATGCCGCGAACGGGCACCGTCATCAAGGCTGGAACGCGGGTCGAGCTCAAGTTCACGCTCCGGGACACGGCGGGCAAGTACCTGGACGGCTCGGGGGCGGGGACCGAGACCTACGTTCACGGCACGGGCTGTGTCGTTAGCGGGCTCGAGCGCGCACTCGAAGGCCGACGTGCCGGAGATTCCCTCTGCGTCCTACTGCAACCCGAAGATGCCTATGGCCTACGCGAAAGGGGCGCGAGCCCGCAACCCATCCCACGCGGGACGTTTCCCGAAGACGCCGAGCTTCATGTCGGCATGAAATTCCAAGCGGAAGCTTCCGACGGGCGCTCGGTGGACCTTTACATCCACGACGTCAACCCGCGCGACGTGCACGTGGACGCAACGCATCCTTACGCGGGAATGTCGCTGGTTTACGAAGTCGAAATCGTCGCCGTTGAAGAAGTGTCCTGAAGGTTTCGCAGCGCGGCTCCCGAGCGTGGGAAAGCTGCCTACGAAGCCGTGCGAGGTGACAGCCGAGCGGGAGTTGGACTACCTTTCGGGTACATGCGGCGGCTGCTTCCGATTTGCTTTTTGATGGCTTTTGGTTGCGCAGCGCAGGTTCGCAACGGAGCCGGACCGCCCGTCCTGCCGAAGATCCCAAGTGCGCCGACGCTCGGACAGGAGTGCACGCGGGCGTTGCTGAAAAGCTCCCCCGCACCCACCGCGGCCACGACGGGAGCAAGGTCGCGAGACGCACGAGCGGAGATCGCCGTTCCGGTCGCCCTTGTGCCCCCCGTTGTGCCCGTGGTTCCTGAGGCCGAACAGCCGCCCCCGCCTACCGACGAAGCGCCGCCTGTCGCTTCGTTGGTGGAAGAAGACGTCGCCGCAGGTGACGAGGAAGCGCCCTACGAATCCGGCGGCATCGACGACGATGAGCCCGAACCCGCCGGCGAGGACGTGGCCACTGCCACAGGCGGTGCTGCCACAGGCGGTGCTGCCACGGCCACCTCCACGTTACCCAGCGATCCGCGCCTTTTGATGCCGGAAGGCGAGCTTCGACGGCGCTTGAAGGCCGACCTTCCCTCACTTGGCTCGTTGTCGCTGGGCGCCCCCGCGGCGGGGAGTCTTTTGAATGGCGTGCCGATGCAAGCCGGGCCGCACTGGCGCGTCGTTGACGGCTCGGCGAACTTTGGCACGGAGGAGACGGTTGGGTTCCTCACCCGCGCGCTCACGAAGGTTTACGAGCGTTATCCCACCGCGGCACCAGCGCAGATCGGGCATTTGAGTGCCCGACGCGGTGGCCCCCTGAGTCCGCATCGCAGCCATCAATCGGGTCGCGATGTGGACGTGGGTTACTATTACGTCGGCGATCAGAGCGTCTGGTACAAGCGAGCAACCGCGGAAAACTTCGATGCTGCACGCAGCTGGGAGCTCATCCGTGCGCTCCTGACCGAGACCGAGGTCGAATATATTTTCGTGAACCTCTCGGTCCAGAAACTCTTGAAAGCCTGGGCACTCTCGGCAGGTGAGGAGCCCGAGTGGCTGGACGGCTTGTTTCAACTTGGAGCGCACAATCCGAACGCCATCATCCGACACGTGCACGGACACGACACGCATCTGCACGTTCGTTTTTTCAATCCGTTGGCCGAAGAGCTCGGCCGGCGGGCGCTGCCGTATCTGCCCGAACGCCGAATTGTGAAGCGCCGCGAAGAGGAAGGGCTCGTCCCCTACCGAATCCACAAGGGAGAGACCCTCGCCATTCTCGCCAAGAAATTCCAGACCACCGTCGTGGCCATTCAAAAGGCGAATCGGCTTCGCAATCTGAAGGTGGTCGCTGGGCGCACGTACCTGGTCCCGCAAAAACGGGTCGTGAAGAGCACCGTCCCGATACGAACGACGCCGCGCGCGGGCAAGCCGCGGCGCAGCCTCCCACCGCGACGCCTACCGCCCCACCGCCGCGGCCCGACGAGCAAAACTCCGAAGGGTTGACGCCTTCGAAGCACCGTGACCGGTGGCGCAGTTCTCGGAAAGTTCCGTCCCTGAAGCGGGTCGGTCAGTCGTCATCCGACATTGGAAAGACATCGCGGGGCCGGAGGCGCTCGAGCCGCTTCAGCCGAACACGCGCCAGCCGCAGCACTTCGTGGTCACGCTTTCGGTCGAGCAAGGACTCAGCCTCGCTCGGCAAGACCCAGCGAACCTCGAGCGTCTCGCCATCGCTCTGCGCGTTTTGGCGGATCTTCGTCAGCAAAAAGTAGTGCCGTTGAGCGTGCCTGGTGAGCAACACGCCGAGGTGAGCGACCGGCTCGGCGATCACCCCCGACTCTTCCGCAATCTCACGGATCGCAGCATAAATGGGCCCTTCTCCCGAATCGATGAGGCCCTTCGGCCACGTCCAGCCGCTCTTACCTTCCTTCAGCTCACGGCGGGATCGCACGAGCAACAACCGACCGGAGGCCACGTCCACGACCACGCCACCCGAGGTCTGCCAACCGCTCTTTCGACGCTGCGATCGCCGCTCGCGCAAGCGCCAGTCAAGACCGAGTGCAGCGTCCGACACGATGCTCCGATGCTGCCAGGAAAGACGCCCGACCTCAAAAAAACTTGCGGTCTTTTGCGCTCAAAGCACCGTGATGCAAGCGCCCTGCGAGGGCGGGCTCACCGGAGCGTCGCACGCCGGCTCGTCTTGGCCTTTTTTCATGCAGATACCCAGGTCGACTCCGCCGTAACGCGCATCACCCTGCGCGTCGAGCTTCGAGCAAACGCCCGTGCCGCAGTCGCCGTCGTCGCAACAGAACTTGGTGCACGTCTGGGTCGCGCCGCACGTCAGACCGCCCATGCAAAACGGACCGTCATTGCCGTTGCAGGCACCGCAAAGCGGGGCATCATTCTCGGGCTCATAACACTTGAAGACCGCCTTCACCGACGAGTCGCAGGCCCAGCCGACATCGCAACCCGCGTTCGTGACGGGATTGCAGTGGGGAACGAACATCACCCCGCCGCCAGTGACCGAAACCGTGACCACCGCGCTCGTGGTCGCCGACATCGCCGTCGATACGCTCTTGCTCGTGCTCGCAGGGGATGACGAACTCTCCGTCGCTGAATCGGAGGATGAACCCGCTCCACCCGTGCCCGAAAAACGCGTCACCGGGTCGTCGTTCTGGCAGCTCTGCCCGGCCGAGAGAAGGACCACCGAGAGACCCACACAAAGCATTGTCGATCGAAACATTGGATTCGAACCTCAAATAAAAGACACCAAAGGCGA
>CANMZR010000280.1 GCA_947502375.1 Polyangiaceae bacterium | reverse complement strand
TCCGCCTCCGCCTCCGCCTCAGCCGGCCGCAGGGACGCCGCCCGGAGCGTTCCCGTTTCCGTTTCCGTTTCCGCCCGGCTTCCAGATCCCAGGCTTTCCCGGTGCGACACCACCGGGTGGGGCTCCGTCCGGTGGTGGTCAAGCGCCGCCGCCGCCTCCGCCGCCGGGTGGCTCGGCTCCTTCGGCCTCCTCGGCCACGCTGTTGCCGCCAGGTGCAGCGCAGATCGCCGTGGTTCCGTTGATGCTCGCCGAACAGCAAGAAGTCCCCGGAATGCAGCCCGCGACGGACCTCATCGCCGGTCAGTTCCAAGCCGGGCAAACCATGGAGCAACAGTTCCAGATGTCGCCGAACAAGTGTTATGCGGCCTTGGCCGTGGGTGCTGGCATCAGCGAGATGAACATCCAATTTATTTTGCAGCAGCCGATGCCCGGATTTCCGAACCCCGTGCTCGCCGAGGATAAGTCGACGGGCGCGACGGCGAAACTCG
Organism: Polyangiaceae bacterium; assembly: GCA_947502375.1. Lineage (GTDB taxonomy): Bacteria > Myxococcota_A > Polyangia > Polyangiales > Polyangiaceae > SYFR01. The sequence goes on along the minus strand of CANMZR010000280.1, from coordinate 6,193 downwards.
GTGCACGCGGCACTTGCTTCCGGTGGCAGGCGCCGTTCGGTGCCAACGTCAAGGCCGTCTTCACGGCCGTCGGCGGGCAAGGGATCGCCGCCGGGCGCGTGTATTCCAAGTGAACTTCAGCTGAGCTCACGCGGCTCGACGCGGCTCAACAGAAGAGCCAACTTCGAAAAAGGCCCAAGAAATTGGGCTTTTTTGCGTTGTGATGGCCCTTGGAGGCGGCGACTTTGCTCTCTTGGGGTCAGCGGCTCGCAGAAACTCGGGCACTCGTGACCTGATTGCCGAGATGCCCATGCTGCCTCAGCAAAAAACGCCGACGACCAAAAGCGCCCTAACCTGGATCCGTAGTGCTAAGAAAATGGCTTCTTCCTCCTCACTCTCCTTCACCGCTTTTCTCCAGCGCGCAGACTATTCGCTGCTGCAGTCCCTCACGGCAGACCCTGAGCAGGCACGCCACGTTCCCAACAAAACGCTACGCCAAGTCAAGTCTGGTCACTATGTCGAGGTGCTCCCGACACCGCTGCCGAGCCCTTGCTACGTTATCCACAGCGGCCGTTTTTTTCATGAACTGGGCTTGCCAGAAAGCATCGCGAGAGAAGAAGCTTTCAGGCAATTTTTCACCGGCAACCTAGCGCTTGCCGTGAGGAGCGCCAACACCGATGCCGAGCCACCCCGCGTTCGCACCGGCGGCTGGGCGAGCGGTTATGCCCTGAGCATCTACGGCCAAGAAATGGTTCAAAACTGCCCCTTCAAAAACGGCAATGGTTATGGGGACGGGCGCGCCATTTCTGTGCTTGAGGTCTTGCTGCCCAACAATCAACGCTGGGAGTTTCAGCTCAAGGGCGGCGGTACCACGCCTTATTGTCGCGGTGGTGATGGCCGTGCCGTGCTGCGCTCCAGCATCCGAGAATTCCTTGCGTCGGAAGCGATGGCCGCACTGGGTGTGCCTACCACGCGCGCCCTCTGCCTGTTTGTCTCTCACAGCGAAACCATTTCGCGTCCATGGTATTCGCCTGACTCCAAAACCCAGGACCCGGACCGCATGGTGAACGAACCCTCCGCCATCACCACGCGCGTCGCGCCTTCTTTTCTGCGAGTCGGGCAGCTCGAGCTGTTTGGCCGGCGCGCCAGAAAAAACGAGCACCCTAAAGCCCTTGCCGAGCTCGAAGCCATTTTCTTGCATACACTCGCACGCGAATACCCTGAACTCGCCGTTCAACACGGTCATCCCGAGGCAACGCTGAGCGACAAAGTTTTAGCCGTTGCGCGAACGTTTGCTGTGCGCCTGTCTAGCCTGGTAGCCCATTGGATACGGGTGGGATATTGCCAGGGAAACTTCAACAGCGACAATTGCGCATTAGGCGGACGCACGCTGGACTACGGGCCTTTCGGCTTCATTGAGGCGTATGACCCGAAGTTTCAAATGTGGACAGGCGGCGGAGAGCACTTTTCTTTTATGAACCAGCCCTTGGCCGCTATGCAAAATTTCAGAATGTTCTGCATTGCCATGGTGCCGCTACTGCAAACAGACAGCGAGCTACAGGCGCTGCAAGAACTTGTGGAAGCGCTTCCAGAAACCATGAACCGTGAGATGAACCGCATGTGGGCAGAAAAAATGGGACTTCCTGCATTTGATGCGCCGCTTTTCAAAGAGCTACACGCACTGATGGCGGAAACACCGGTGGACTACACAATATTTTGGCGAGAACTCTCAAACCTGCCGTCACAAGTGGAGGCACTGCGAGCCAGCTTTTACGAAACACGTGGCGGCTATGCGCAGAACAATGTAGCGGTAGAAACACGCTGGGCGTCATGGTTGAAAAAGTGGCACACAGTTTTGGCACAAGCGGGCCGCAGCCCGGCAGACGTGTCGGCAGCAATGAAGGGAGTCAACCCCAAATATATACCAAGGGAGTGGATGCTGGTAGAAGCCTACCGCAGCGCAACCGACGCGGGTGATTACAGCCTGGTAAAAAATTTGCACGATGTGCTGCAAGACCCGTACAGCGAACAATCCGAGTCAGTGGCAGCCCTGTATTACAAAAAGAAGGAAGAGAAATTCTTTAGCCTGGGCGGCACATCACACTGCAGTTGCTCGTCGTAGGCGCACGGCGCCGAGCGATGCGCCGGTCGGGTGCATCAAACAATAGGCGCGGAACGCGCAGCCCTTCACAGTGATCCTGCCGCCTCGGTGGTCGGCGTGAACACCTGACGTGCGGAGTGCGCTCACGGCAACAAGGTCACAGCTGAAGGACGGGGATCTTCATCCGCGAGGCAGCTCGCGCCATGGCATCGTCGAACGTGGCTAGGCTCACGATGTGGCCGTCGCCGATCAGGAACAGCAGGGTTGCCAAGTGCATGCCATCAAGCGTTCGGACCGGCACCGGCCACCGCTGCAGCGCGCGCCTTAGCGCAGGCTCCGAGAGTTCGACGAACGAGATTCGAGCCAAGGTCTGGTCGAGTTCTTCTCCGACTTCAGTTGCGAGGCTGCGTGCGTTTACGCGGTTCCAGCATTCGTATTGGAGGAGCCGGCTGCTCACCAGGGCCGCATCGAAGAAGCCAGCCGGCGGCTGCCGCTCCTCCGCCTGCAGGCGAGCGAGGACGACCGAAGTGTCGACGTAGACGAGACGCGCCATCTAGCGTGCCTCGCGATCCTGGCGAAGCTCGTCGACGAGGGAGCGGCTTCCCAAACGCTTGGGCGGACCCATCGGGCCGGCGGGATCCCTCGCGGGCGTCAGCAGGCCGTCGCGGATCATCGTCATCAGCGCCGCATCGGATACGGCGAGCGCCGTGCCTCCCTGCGGCGGACCCAGCTCGGCGATGACCGTGTCGCGATCGGTCACGAGGACGCGCTCGCCGCTCGCTGCGATGCGCAGATACTCGCTCAGCTTGTTCTTCAACACCTTGACGCCGACGGCTCTCATAGCCGAATGGTAGCTACCGGACGCTACCGTGTCCAGGGAGGCCGGAATTGAGTCGTTCGCTGCCGTTGTGTTCGATCGGCTATGTCTTTCGCAACACAGCGGGACCGAATTGCTCCAATTGCGGCGCTCCGATTGCATCAAGTGCGATTGCGTGCGTCTTTTGCAGCCAGCTGCTTCACCCACCGGCATCGCCCGAAGAGGAAGCTCGGGCGGTCCGTGAACAGGCGGTGGTCCTTAACCGCCTCGCAAGCGCCGGCAACACTGGGCCCGATGCGATGCGCTTCTGCTGGCAGAGCGCCTACATTCCGACGACGGTCGAGGCCTTGAGGCTGGCCTTGCTCTCGGCCGTCGCCGCTCTGCCGGAGGTTGAAGACGTGGACCAGGCGAAGGCGTTGAATGTCTTGGTCGGCGCGATCCATAGTCGCGCCGCGGCGCTCGCCGACGCGCTTTGTTTCCACCCGGATGCACTCGAGGTCACTCGCCAGGAGGCCGCACTTCACCGGCGAACGATTCACGACCGAGGGAAGTCGTTGCGTGTCGCGCTCCACGCTATGCCGCCGTCCCTTCCCGCATGCTGCTGCTCCGTTCCCCACCCCTAGCGCAGGCGGCCGCACGGGCTTCGGAGCAGGCCTGCGTGCGCTCGTCGACCAACGCGCGAGCGACGCTGGGCGCCTGCGCGAGGCTGACCGTTGAAGGGTTCAGAGCTCTCTTAGATTCAGAGCAAAATTCCGGGCGCTGGAAAGCTACTGCAGAGCTCTTTTATCTCACCGCGGAGCCGCTCGAGCTCGCTCTCGTTCGCGATGTGCGTGACGACGCGGTCCATGAATCCAGCGATCGCTCGCATTTCGGACACCCCCATGTTGCGCGAGGTGATAGCGGGCGTACCGAGGCGAACTCCCGAAGGGTCGAAGGGTTTTCGCGGGTCGAACGGGATGGAGTTGTAATTGCAGACGATGCCGGCCCGTTCGAGGGCTTGAGCGTAGGGTTTTCCGCCGACCCCCTTCGGGGTCATATCGACCAGCAAAAGGTGGTTGTCCGTGCCACCGGTGATGAGTGCGAACCCGCGCTCGGCCAGCGCTTCGCCGAGCGCCTTTGCGTTGGTGACAATGTTCGCGGCGTACTCCTTGAACGCGGGAGTCGAGGCCTCCTTTGCCGCGACTGCGAGTGCGGCCGTGGTGTGGTTGTGCGGTCCTCCTTGGAGGCCCGGAAACACGGCTCGGTCGATGTCCTTGGCATGCTGCGCCTTGCACAGGATCATCCCGCCGCGCGGGCCTCGAAGGGTCTTGTGCGTGGTGGATGTGACGACGTCGGCAATGCCCACCGGGGTCGGGTGAACGCCGGCCGCGACCAGGCCCGCGACGTGCGCGATGTCGGCGACCAGGATGGCTCCGACCTCATCGGCGATCGCGCGAAACGCAGGAAAATCCCAGGTTCGCGCGTAGGCCGTGCCGCCGCAGAAGATCATTCTCGGCCGCTGCTCGAGAGCGAGCTTTCGGACGTCGTCGAGATCGATCCGGTGGGTGTCCGGTCGCACGCCGTAAGGGACGCTCTTGAAATACTTGCCCGTGATGGAGACGCTCCAGCCGTGGGTGAGGTGGCCGCCCGCCGGCAGACCGAGGCCCATCACCGTATCGCCCGGCTTGCAGAACGCTAGGTACACCGCGAGGTTCGCGGGGCTTCCTGAGTACGGCTGAACGTTGACGTGCTCGGCGCCGAAGAGCTTTTGAATTCGCGAGCACGCGAGCTCTTCCACCGCGTCGCAGTTCACCTGCCCTTGGTAGTAGCGCTTGCCGGCGTACCCTTCCGAGTACTTGTTCGTGAGCACCGAAGCGGTGGCTTCGAGGACCGCGCGTGAGACGTAGTTTTCGCTCGCTATCATGCGAACGCATTCGAATTGCCGGCGCTCTTCGGCCTGGATGAGCTTCGCTATTTCGCTGTCGGTTTCGGCCAGCGTCGGCTGGTGGTGAGGCACGGCACTCATCCGATCTCGAGCTCCCCGCGGTTCAACACGTCACTTATCCGCCAGAGGAAAGCGTTCGCCTCCACACCGTCGACGACACGGTGGTCGTAGCTGAGTGCTGCGAACATGACGGGATGGATTGCGATGCGATCTTCGCCGTCCTCGGTGAGCACGACGGCGCGTTTCTTGATTTCGCCGATCCGCAAAATGGCGACGTTTGGTTGCGAAATGATGGCGCCGCCGAAGAGGTTCCCCTTGCGACCGGGGTTCGAGATGGTGAAGCTCGTGCCGCGCAAGTCGTCGGCCGTGATCTTCCCATCACGGGCCCGCTTTGCGAGCTCGTCCACGCTTCGGGATAATCCGCGCATCGAGAGCTGGTCGGCGTTTTTGACGCTTGCGACGAGCAGACCACCGGGAGTGTCGACGGCGACGCCGAGGTGGATGTCGCGAAGTTTCACGTAGCTGTCATCGAGAACGCGCGCGTTCAGCACGGGGAACTCGCGGAGCGCCTTGATCGTCGCGGCGATGACGAAGGTGAGGAAGGTGAGCGGGATCCCCTCTTTTTCGAACGAACCTTTGTGCAGGTCGCGGAGCTTCGACACCTTGTTCATGTCGATCTCGCTCACGGCCACGACGTGTGGCGAGACGTGCTGCGAGTAGACCATGTGGTCTGCGGTGATGCGGCGTCGGCGATTGAACGGCACCACTTCGTCGCCCCGCGCCGGAACGTACGGGGCTACTTTGTAGGCGCGAAATCCGACGCCCGGGACGGGGCTTTCCAGCATTTCTGACAGCTCTGCTGCGACGCCGCCGACGGCGCGCGAAGGCACGATCGGGATGTCGTACTCGGGCTTGAGAATGCCGGGCGGCGAGCCGGGGATGCTGGGCGTCGGTGCGGGAGCCATCGGTGCGGGAGCCATCGGTGTGGCGGCCCTCAGAACGTCGTCGCGCGTGACCTTGCCGTGTTCGCCCGTGCCCTGAACGCCGCCGATGTCGACGCCCTCTTCGCGTGCCAGCTTGCGCGTGGAAGGCGTGCTCAGCGTGGTGCCCGCAGTGGGTGCTTTCGGAGCGGCAGCCGGCGGTGGCGCTTTCGGCGCGGCTACCGGGGCGGGACTGGCGGCTGGAGTCGCCGTTGCAACGACGCCCTCTTCGAGCGTGCAGAGCAGGCCGCCCGTCGGGATGATGTCACCTTCCTTGGCCACCATCGAGACGACTCTGCCGTCCGCTGGACACGGAACCACGCTGTCGGCTTTGTCGGTCGCGACTTCGAGCAGCGGTTGCTCACGTCGCACGAAGTCTCCGACTTTTACGT
>CANMZR010000279.1 GCA_947502375.1 Polyangiaceae bacterium | reverse complement strand
GTGGGCGGCGATCTCGAGAGAGGTAGCCTCGTCGCGGTTCTGCCCGAGCGAATCGGCACCGAGGTGCACGTGGCCGTGTTCTACGCGGAGCGAGAGCTCCTCCCACCAGCCGTGCGCGCATTCGTCAACGCGGCAATCCTATGGGCGCGCGACGAGCCGATGTTCACGCGGCAGCTGCCGTCGAAGGACGGGCAGGGGTGGCAAGCGCCGCACGGTCCCAAGCCGCCGAAGAAACGACCTTCGCGAGCACGCCGGCCGTGATCGGCGCTCCGCGTCTCACTCCTGTCGCAAGCATAGCCAGCATGAAGGCGCATGCTCGACGAGCCGAACCACTAAGGCGTCTTCTGGCCCCGCACGGACTTCGCCAACACGTTGGCCCCTTGAAGTGCGCGTGAGGTGAGCTGTCAATTGACGGGCGGCGGGATGTCTTCGGCAGCGAGGCGAAAGAGCAAATACGCGCGAAACGTGTTGCTTCCTGTCGAGTGGAAGGGGTCGCCCACGCCACCTGGATTGTACCACATCCAGTGGGCTGCATTGTCGATGCTGGCCGAGCCGGGTGGCGCGAGATCGGTCGGGCAAGTCGGCGGAAAGATCCCGCCCGCTAGGCTCTCGTTGGCCTCGCCGACCGCGAGCGTGCCCACGGCCCCAGGCGTGACGGGGCCTTGGCTGTTGACCCAGCCGGCGCTGGTGCTCGTCTTATTGCCAGCACCGGTGTTGCATTTTTGAATCTCGGCGTTGATCTCCACTAGGCTCGGTCCGGTCTTGCTGGCCTGCAGGTCGATGCCCGTCGCGCAGACCTCAAAGGTCGGATCTCCCGTGTAGAGAGCGGCGCCACCCACCCGTCGAAACTGCCCGAGGACGCCTTGCGAGACCGCGAGATCATCCCAGGTAACGATGTACAAGAACGCCGAGGCCGGGGCGTCCGCACCTGGGATTTTGTAAGCCTCAGGACCGGGTCCGCAGTTGAAGATTTCGCCGGCTAGCTCAGCCCGCTTGCCTTGCGTGAAGTGCTCGATGCCGTTCACGTCGCCGTAGCCGAAGCTGTAAGCATTGTCTGCCGTGATGACGATGTCCACGTCCGCACCCGGCGGGCCGCTGTTCCCGCCGCCAGTGCCGACCGCGATGTTGAGACTGTTCGTCCCCGACGTCGTGCCGCCCGTGCCGCCCGTGCCGCCGCCCTGGCCTCCGAGGCCGTTCCCGGTCAAGGTGCTCGCTCCGTTCGCCTTCTGGGAGGCGGAGCACCCGATACTCGTTATGTTCACGCAAGCGACGAGCACCGTGAGGCCGAGCGTAAGCGACCGTAAAACCGTTCTCATGCTGCTCGAAGTTATCACGGCTGAGACGACGAATGAAAGACGGGAACCAGCCGTGCAGGAACGCTCGCCCCGTCACACGTTCGATGAACACTCACGCCGACGTGCTCAGCGCCTTCGTCCTGGAGCTCAGCCTCTCACTTAAGAGGTGGGCCGATGCGCTGGGTCGAGGCCGCGACGACACCGGATGCGATCGCGCGACTCCTGACCAAGTACGGTCTTGTGCCAAGAGTATCACCGAGGCGTCCGGCACCGACGGCCCTGCAGCTCGAGCTTCCGTTCACAGCGTGAGCCGTTCCCGCGCCGAGCTACGAGAACCTGCACCTGGCCAACGCTAACGCGGCCTCCAACGGCTCGCGCAAGGTAGCGGCTTGTCTCGCGCACGCGCCACACGGTAAATCACTCGTCGCACCCACAGGTTCAGGCTCCGGCTCCGGATGACTCTCCCCGACCTCTGGCCCTGCGTCCGCATGTTTTCGGTCGAGCCTGCCAACCTCCTGGTGCCGCTGTTTTACGGTTTCGAAAGTTCTATGTGCAGCGCGACTCGGCGAGCCTCGCACGCGGTGAGGGGCACCACAAGGCCGTCGAAGCGACAGTCCGTCGGAGCGAAGCTTTCGTCGCGGCGGCGCCGAGTTCCACATCGCTTACGTTTACTTCGAACTGGTTGCGGTCCTAGCGGAGCTCGTGACGCACAAGCTTGAAGCTCTCGCCCTGCGGGGCACTGCGGAGCCGCACGTTGAGCGTGACACGCGCGGCATCGGCAGCGAGCAACTCGAGGTGGGGTGTCGGCATTAGAGCATCCTCTCGACACCGTGGAACCGACGAGGGATCCCCGTGACGGCGCGTCTCGACCATTTCGGCCGGGACGCGCTCACGATGCAGAAGATCGTTCCGTTTTGCTATTTCCCGTCCGGCGACGCTTCTGGAGCATTGCTTATTTCCCCCTGTCGGAGAATGCCGAGTTGGCGCAAAACATCATTTGCCTGACGTCATCATATTGTCTGACGTATTCAACCCGACGGCCGCCTTCGCGCTGAGCGGGAGAACACCGAAACCCAAGAACAAGATGCCTGCGATGACGGCGGCGTACGTCCTCATGCCCCTCGATTGTTCTGGATCGCCTACGATGCGCAAACCAAACAAAATGCAGAACATGCCGCTGATGATCTTGAATAGCTCCATGACCAGCATGAGGAACTTCATGGTGTGGGCCGTGCCGGGCTTCGACGCTTCGGCCGACTCATCCGCGCGGCCCGCTTCGAGAATCAGCGGGATGTACTTCTTGCGAACCTCATCGCGCTTGAGATCGAGTTCCTTGTCCTTTTCGGCGCGATCCGTCACGAGCTTAGCGAGCTGGTCGTCCTTCTCGCCCTTCGAGTTTTCTGTCTTGAGAAGTGCGATGTTGGTGTCGATGGGGTCGAGCGCGCTGTTGATTTTTTTTATCTCGACCTTTGCTTGCGCTTCGACCTTTTCCTTCTCAAGCATGCTGCTCGACCAATGCTCATTGAGGTCACCGAGGACCTGCTTCATTGCGAACGAGGAGATCATGATCACGAGGCCGATGTAGAGTAATTTGCTCGGGTTGGCGAGCCGGCCGCTGGGCACCTTCGGTTCGGGGGCAGGCTGCTGCGGATAGCCGTCGCCCTGCGATTGCTGGGGAAACTGTTGCTGTTGGGAGTAACCGCCTTGCTGTGGCTGGTTACCTGTGGGGTAGTTGGGATCTGTCATGGCTCGCAGACGCTACAAGACTTCTGGCAAAAAAGACAAACGAAACGGTTCACGGTCTGCACGCATCTGCACGCCGACCAATGGGGTCGTCGTCATCGACACGACTACGCATCGGGAGCTGGCGCGCTCCTCGGACGTTGGGAGCTATCCGTGGAGCGCCGCTAGTGCGAATGGGCAGAATTACTGCCACTGAGCGGGGAAAAAATGGGCGGTGGGTCGGTGGGCGGAGCGGTTTCGCTTACTGCCCCGGGGTTGGTCTTGATTGAGGGCGTATCCGGCGGCGTCCGGGGTGGCGGGAGTTCGGTAATTGTTTCGCAATCGAACTCGGGCAGTGTGGGTGCGTTCGGATAATTTGGTTTTATTTTGAAATTGTTCTGTCAGGGCGCAGGCTTGCCAACCGAGAATGGTTGCGTTTTTGTAACCGTCCTGTCGGGGTGCGGGCGGGAATGGAGTTCAAGACAGGCCCGGCGGCATTCTGGGTGGCGCTGTCTCGCGCAGGGCCGTGATGTCGTCGTTCGTGAGTTCGTAGGCGGCGTTCACGAGTTCTGAGAAGCGGCGCTCCGCGCGGGCGCTCGCCTGTTCGTGCTGGATCACCGGGAGCGACTCCGATTCGTGGAGTCCGCGCAGCTCCGCGATGTCGCTAAAGCGTAGCTTGGGCGCGGTCCTGCGCGGCGCGAGCGCTTCGGGACGGTCTCCAGTGTCGCAGCCGAGGAGGGGGCGAGAGGGCGAACGCGAGCGGCGGAGCCACCGCCAAGCGGGCTGGAATTCGGGAGGGCTGGGGCGTGATGGTGAATCGGTTCTCCGCCCACCAGTACATAGGTTTCGAGAGGGGGCTGTCTCACTCGACGATGGCCCTGGTGGCGGACATTAACGCGACCATGCCCATTCTCCTTCGTCCCGAGGCGAGACCTTGAGGCCATCGCAGAACACATCCATGACAGCGGGAAGGTTTCCTGAACCATGAAATCCCTTGATCTCTTTTTGTTCATCGAGTCGATGATCAAGAAGCTGCGAGTGGATTATGGAGTTGTTTTGATTTGGTGGATAGATTCGATTGCTTAAATCAGAGTGACGCGTTGGTTTCGAATTCGATGGGCGAGATGCAATCGAGGTGCGAGTTAAGTCTGATGAGGTTGTGGTAGTTTTCAATGTAATCAGCAACACTTAGCCGCGTTTTACAGCGGCTTTGCAGTGGTTGTAGCGCGAGTAACTCCTTTTCCAGAGTGGCAAAGAACGTCTCGGATACCGCGTTGTCCCAACAATCGGCCTTGCGGCTCATGCTAGGCCGCGCGTCAAGCTGCTTGAGAACTGCGAAATAGTCGTCACTGCCGTGCCGACAGTCCCTATCCGTGCGGTGAATCCAGCTGGGCGCCAGCGTGCGCGTGGAGGCAGCCATGTGCAACGCCGAGAGGGCCAGTTCGGTGTCGATGTGGTCCGACATGGCTTAACCCACGACGCGCCGCGAGTACAGATCCAAGAGGACCGCCAGGTACAGCCAGCCGTTGTTCGTCGCGATGTAAGTGATGTCGCTGAGGGCAGAGCCCGAGTAGGCGGCGACGTAGAGAGTCTCCGAGGTGCCCATCACGTCGTCGCTCACGAAGCCCATGCCGAAGAGGTTGAAGTCGAGGTTCTGATTCGCGATGAACGCTGTTTTTTTGAAGCTCGCGTTTGCAGTGTCGACGCTGAAGAGCTGCCCATCGCTGGCGCATCGAGCGCACCTACGAAGACCTCAAAGGTGAACAGGTACTTCGGCGTTCTCTCGGGGCACTCCGCGCTCCGCAGCGAAGTTGTTCCCGAGTCCGAGGACGATCCTCTCCAACGCCGGCCGCCACCCGCCGCTGGCGATCGGCTCGAGCTGCTGCACAACGACGACAGCTGCCCACGTTACGCCGGCCCGATGCGCTGGGTCGAGGCCGCGACGACACCGGATGCGATCGCGCGACTCCTGACCAAGCACGGCTTGGCACCAAGAGCCCCACCGAAGTGCCCGCCACCGCTGGCCCTGCAGTTCGAGCTTCCGTTCACGGTCTGAGCCGTTCACACCGTAGGCCGCGCCCGCGCCGAGCTTCGATAACCCCCATTTTCGCGGGACGGAGCCGCTGATGGTTCACCGGCCAGCGCATCCGCAACGGTCGATCACACGTCGAAGAAGTCGACCTCGCCCGTCTCCAGCGAATACTCCGCGCCTACCACTGCCAGTCGGCCGGCGGCGATACGCTCTTCCAGCACCCGACTGCCGTGTCGCAGGTGGTTGGCCGAGACGCGTACGTTGGCGCGAATCGCGGGGCCAATCACGTCCTCGCCATTCTTGCCTCCGTTGACCAATTCGGCCACGCCCGGAGCGATTCGGTCCACGATGTCGCGCACGTTCTCCGATATCGCGCCTCTGCCGGATCTGAGCGCGTCAACCGTTGCCACGACCGCACCGCAACGGGTGTGGCCCATCACGACGATCAACTCGGTACCAAAAGTAGCGGCGGCGAACTCAACGCTTCCAACAATGGTAGGAGCCACCACGTTTCCAGCCACCCGCACAACGAACAGGTCACCTAGGCCGCAGTCGAAGAGCAACTCCGACGGGGCGCGAGAGTCGGAGCACGAGAGCACGATGGCGAAGGGCTTCTGCCCTCCGACCAGTGCCTCGCGTTGTTGTTTGCCGCCCAGCGATTCGATACTGCGCACGTTCGTGGTGAAGCGAACGTTGCCTTGTTTGAGACGCTCAAGGGCCTGAGTGTGATTCACGGGATGTCGGTTCGAGTCCATTGTGTGGTCCTTTCTCTTATCGGTTCAGGTCTGGAAATTCGCGACGCTTGAGGTGGTCGAGGTGTCTGCGAGGCTCGGGCTCTGGGTTGCGGCAGCAGCCGGCATGAAGCTGCGCACGGTGGCGAAAAGCAGGACAACGGCGGGTGCGGCGAAGGCTCCGTAGCCGAGCGCTCCGACCAGCGGGAACATCAGCGCTCCGCCGCCGATGAAGCTCAGTACCTTGCCACCGCGAAGCCCCGCCAACTGCAACGCTTGACGCCGCGCCTCACCTTCCGTCAGCAAGGCCGTGGCAAAACTGACTGCAAAGTCGGTCGCCGGGCCAGTCATGTGGGTAGTGCGCACCGCCAGAGCCGTGCTACTCGCCACTCCCGCATTCAGCAGTCCCATCCCGAACGCGAGCACGCTCAAGAAGGCGAAGTGGGCGGTCTCTTCTGGCCGCCCGCCCACCGGGCCAAAAACGCCTGCGCTACCGAGGGTGGCTGTGGCCAGAAGGATCGCCACGGCGCCGAACAGTGGTGCTGTGTGAATCGGGCGTTTGCCCTTCATTGTTCGGCCCTGAATCGCCAGTACCGATGCCATTGCGCCGGCGAGGAAGGCCGCGAGGACTATTGAATACTCCAGCATCAAAAGCCACCGCCCGGCGTCGACGCCGATACGGGTCGCGATACCGGTGATGTGGGTCACGAACCGCTCGCACACTGCAAAGGCCCCAGCGTTCACTGCACCGGCGCCTAACGCGAGCAACAACATGCTGGGGGTGTGCCGCTTGGACAACACCTCCGGAGCAGAGAGCAGCACGTTCGGGGTCGAGGTCGCCGTGTTCATGGAGACAACCTAAGCCGCGTTGTTCGTGTCGACTATTACGAAAAGATGACGCAACATGTAGGCTGGTACGACATATAGTCTCCGCACCATGGAATGGA
>CANMZR010000278.1 GCA_947502375.1 Polyangiaceae bacterium | reverse complement strand
TGGCGATTTGCGGCTCGCTTCATCAACAAGACCTCGGGAGCTTCGAGGCTGCGAAGCACGACCGCCACCGCCGCGAGTCGGGTCGCCGGACCGCGCGGCGCCAACTTGGGCCGGGTGGCACGAAAAAGGCCCTCGAGCTGCGGCAAATAGAGGCGCACGCGGGCTCCCTTAGCACGGCTATCAAACGCAGGCCGTGACGCTTGACCGCAGCGGAGGCTCCCCCTAGCACTTGAGGCGTGAGCGAACGATTCAGCGTTTTTTATTCGGCCGAACAACTCGCGGCGCGCGTGCGCGAGATCGGCGCGGCGATCTCGCGAGACTACGCGGGCCAGTCGCTCGTTCTCGTGTGCGTGCTGAAAGGCAGCTTCGTCTTCACCGCCGATCTCGCACGGGCCATCGACGGCAACGTCCGCATCGAGTTTCTCGGCGTCCAGAGCTACGGCGAAGGGACAGAGACGAGTGGGCAAGTCCAGATCACCCAGGATCTGACCAGGCCGATCGAGGGCGAGCACGTGCTGCTCGTCGAAGACATCGTGGATACGGGGCTCACCATCGCGCACCTGCTCGAGCTCTTCCGAACGCGCAAGCCCGCCAGTCTTAAAGTTTGCGCGCTCTTGCACAAGCCGTCGCGCACCCGCGTCGAGGTTCCGATCGACTATCTGGGGTTCACCATCGAAGACAAATTCGTCGTTGGCTACGGCCTCGACTTCGAGCAGCGACACCGCAACCTCCCGTTCATCGGCGTCGTGGAGCCCTCCTGATGGCCAGCGAAAAACGCCTCGCTTTGCTCGAAAAAATGGTCGCCGACGGCTCGACGGACTCGTTCGTGCTCTACGGCCTCGCGATGGAATACGCCGGTTTTGACCGCACGGATGACGCCTTCGCCGCGTTCACGAGGCTTCGCGAGCGCGATCCCGGATACGTGCCAGCGTACTTGATTTGCGGGCAACTGCTGGCAAAGGCGAACCGCTTCGGCGAAGCGCGAGAGTGGCTTACGGTCGGGCTTGAAAAGGCTCACGCAAGCCACAACGAACACGCCGCGAGCGAGCTCGAAAGCGCCTTGGCCGCACTCCCCTGAGCGAGCCTTTCCGCGTCGCATGTCGCCGGGGCCACACGCGCCGAGAGGACTCGCTCACGGCAACCCTTACGGAGCGTCGCCGCGAAGCTTCTTTAGCCACTCGCTTATCTTGCCCTCGAGGCCACGACTCGTCGGCTCGTAATAACGCTCACCGGAAAGGGCCTCCGGCAAATAGGTGGCTCCGCTGGCGAAGCCGTCCGCTTCATCGTGCGCGTATCGGTAGCCCTCGCCGTAGCCCTGCTCCTTCATCCACGTCGTCGGCGCGTTGCGAAGATGCAGCGGCACGGGCAACGCGCCCGTCGCCTCGATGCGTTCCTTTGCGCGGTGCCACGCAAGGTTGACTGCATTCGACTTGGGGGCGCAGGCCAAATAAATGGCGAGCTGCGCCATCGGATAGAGTCCCTCGGGCAACCCGAGCCTTCGGAACGCCACATCGGCCGCGACCGCGAGTTCGAGCGCACGGGGATCCGCATTCCCAACATCTTCGCTCGCAAAGATGAGCATGCGCCGCAGGATAAAAAGCGGATCGTCCCCAGCCTCGACCATTCGCATCATCCAATAGATCGCGGCGTCCGGTGCCGAGCCGCGCATCGACTTGATGAACGCGCTAACGACGTTGTGATGCTCTTCACCGGCCTTGTCGTAGAGCAGCGTGCGGTGGCCGGCGACCGAGGCGACCTGCGCGACGTCCACCGTGAGACAGCCCTCTCGCTCGGCTTGTTGCGCGGCGACCTCGAGCAAGTTGAGCGCGCGACGACCATCCCCGCGAGCAAACTCCGCGATGGCGAGCAGGGCCGCCTCGTCAACGGGGATGGAGCCTGCGAGACCGTCGGGGTGAATCACCGCACGGCGCAAGAGCGTTGCGAGCTCCGCTTGGGCCAAGGGCTCCAGACGAAAAACCGTACAGCGCGACAGCAACGGGGCTGTCAGCGCGAAAGAAGGGTTGTCGGTGGTAGCGCCTATCAAAGTGACGGTGCCGTCCTCGACGTGCGGCAAAAACGCATCTTGCTGCGCCTTGTTGAAGCGATGGATCTCGTCGACGAACAAGATGGTGCGGCCCCCTCCCGTCGCCCGGCGCTCACGCGCTTGCTCGACGATCACCCGGACCTCGGCCACGCCGCCGAGAACGGCGCTAAACGGCACGAAAGTCGCGCGGGTGGTCGAGGCTATCACCCGGGCGAGCGTCGTTTTTCCGGCACCTGGTGGACCCCAGAGGATCACGCTCGGTAGGCGGTCAGCGGCAATGGCGCGCGCGAGTGGTCCGTTCGGCGCGATGAGCTCCCGATGTCCCACGACGTCCGCAAGAGCGCGTGGTCGCAGGCGTTCAGCGAGCGGGGCCGACGCGAGCGCACGGTGCTCGAAGAGGCCGACCGCGCTCTCGGGAGGACTTCGTCGCCGCACCGCCATAGGCCCACCGGTGTAAGTCAGCCCGTCGCTGCGGGCAACGCTCGCCGGAGAGGCTCAGTTCGGGGCTTTGCGCAGGAGCACACTGCGGCCGTCGCCAAGCTGCCAACGCAAGCGCCCGTCTTGTTCGATCCGAAAGTCGGCGTTATCGCGAACGCCATCGGGACCGGGACGCAGGAACGCGAGGGAGAGCGTCCCCTCGGTCAGCTTCGTCACTTTAAATGTGCCCTCGCGTGGCGTCTCCGCCGGTATCGCGATGGATACGCGTGAGCCCGTGAACTCGAACGAGGTGCCCGAAACCCAAGGCTCGGCACTGGCGCGCTCGACTTGCGAGAACTTTTCGACGCTGTCCCCGACCCACTTTCCCTGAAGTTGGGTTTGGGGGTTGTTGCTACAGGCCAACAGCAAAGAAGGAAGTCCCAAGACGACGGCCCGTTGGAGAAAACGCCACATGCGGCGACGATAAATTCGGCGGCTATAAACGGACAACTATGTCGTACAAACGCATACTTGGTGACGTTCGGCGACGCCGGGCGCGCGCGCCATCCCCCGGGCAGGGTTGTTCGTACTTGATCGTTTGTTTTTTGCTTCGTGCGACCCACTTGAAAGCGTCGGCCGAAGAACGCTTTCTATCCCGAAATCTCGACGTAAGGTAAAGCCTCCACCGTGACGTCCCGTTTTACCCCATTGAGACTGTCCACCGACGGTCGCCGAGAGTTGCTGAACGCTCTTATCGCTCGCTCCGCCGAGACCCTTGGAGGACTGCCACCCCTTATCGTGTTCGATTTGGATGGGACCCTCTTGGACAACCGACCGCGCGTGGTGGCCATCCTTCATGAGCTCGCTGGGCATTGGCGCGAAACGGCTCCCGCGGCGGCTGCGGCGCTGAAAACGGCGACGAACGAGCACATTGGTTACGGCATCCTCGAGAACCTGGCGCGCTTTGGAGTGACCGAGCCTGCGCTGCAGCAAGCGGGGCAACAGTTCTGGTTCGAGCGCTTCTTCAACGACGACTACCTGCGGCACGACGTGCCGATTGCGGGAGCCGTCGCATTCGCAACGCGCTGCTACGAGGCCGGCGCCAATTTGATGTACCTGACCGGTCGCGACACGCCAAAGATGTCACTCGGCACCGTGGCAAGCCTTCGGGATTGCGGGTTTCCCATCGGCCTGGTCGGAACGAGCCTCGTGACGAAACCGACCTTCGACATTCCCGACGATCGCTTCAAGCGCGAAACGGGGGCGCTCCTCGCGAGGGTCGGTCCGGTGCTGGCCGTCTTCGACAACGAGCCCGCCAACTGCAACGCTTTGCTCGAGTGCCACCCGTCCTGCAGCTCCGTGCTACTCGACACCCACCACGCGCCGAAACCTCCGGAACTCTTGGCGGGCGTCGTGGTCATCGACACGTTCGAGACATGAAGCGCCTGGCCTTTTTCGCTTGGCTCATGGGCTGCGAGCCGGCCGTCGTTTCGACCGCGGGCAACGGGCCGGCAGAGAGTCAGAACAAGGCTCCGTCCACTGCCGTCCCTGCCTCGGCATCACAGAGTCCCTTCGCAATCGCTCCCATCGAAGGCGAACGAAGCGCA
The DNA here is from genome assembly GCA_947502375.1 of Polyangiaceae bacterium. Lineage (GTDB taxonomy): Bacteria > Myxococcota_A > Polyangia > Polyangiales > Polyangiaceae > SYFR01. The sequence continues at coordinate 2,665 of CANMZR010000278.1, read as the reverse complement.
GGCCCCTCGACCACAAAACCGCCTGAACCCCTGCAACTGAGCGAAGCGCTTGCCCCGGAAGTCGCGCCGGGAACCGAGAGCGAACTCGCCGGGGTGTCGCTCGAAGCCCAGTGGCGCTGGGGTCGCACCGGCGAGCTTTCAGGGGCGGAACCGGCACTTGGGCACCCTCGGGGAGTCGCGGACCACACGCTCGAGCTGACGGCAAACGGTCGAATGCGCTTGGTGTTTCAGTCGACGCGCCTGTCGCTGCCTGCCGGCACCTCGCTCCTGGCGCGCGCCGACCGTTACGGCACGCTCCTCGTCTGGCCCGATCACCGAGAATATCGGATTCTACTGCCCGGAATGCTGCACGCGACCGTCGAAGACCGACGAGCCGATGCGAGCCCACTCTCAAAGGCGACGCTCACCGCGCGTGGCACCGGCACCCTCCTTGGGTGGCCCGTCCGGCGAATCGAACTGAAGAGCGCCTTCGGCCTCGTAACCCTTGAGACCGCTCGTGTGACCGAGGCCGGTCTTGGCGCGGCGCTCCTCTGTCGAAGCTTGCTCGAGTGGGGCGGCATCGATCCGAACAGCGGCGCCTGCAGCGGCGATCGCGAAAACGAACTCCCGCTCAGCGCGACGTACCAGTGGGGCACGGTCGATGGAGCGACGGCGCAACTCAAGGTCACGAAGCTCGTCGTCCACGAAAAAGATGCGGCGGCGATTTTGGTTCCTCCGGCCGAGGCACTCCCTCGCTCGACCGGGCTGCCGGGACCGAGCACCACCCTCCTCGTTTCGGCTACGGAGCAAACGGCGCTTGGAGTGGAAAAAGACGCCACGGCCGGTCTCAAAGGGGGCAGGACCGAGGCCGCGCTCTCGGCGGTCAACCTGAGCGACCGCACGATCTTTGCGGTGCTGAACGGCACGCCCGTCGCGTACCTCGCGCCGAAGGGACAGGTGCGGCTCGAACACCTTCGGGCCGTTCGACACCGGCTGCAGTGGCGCACGTTCCTCGGGCAGGACGCATCCCCAGACGCGGACGTCGAACCACCAACAACGATTCGTTTTTCTTTGGAGTCAACCGGCGAGGACGGGGTCGGCGACGAGCCGCCCTGAACGGCCGGTGGGGTACGGATGTTGAGTATCGACGCCCTCGGGGCTTCGTTCTACGAATGCCGGGATTCGTGTCAAACCGTGCAAACCGCGGCCTTCCTGAGTCGCTCACCCGTGCGTTCCCGGGTGACAGCGAGCGCTGCCGCATTTGCCTTGAACAGATCCTGCCGCGGAGCAAGGTGTGCTCCGAGTGCGGTGAGCCGACCGGACAGGTGTCCCTGCGTCCCGCTCCACCGGTAAAAACCAAAAAGAATTGGCTCCGCACGCATTGGCGACCCTTGGTCGCGCTCGGCGTCGTCGGCAGCCTGCTCGGTTTTGGCCTTGGCCTACGGTTTCTCGCACCGGAAGCCTACCGAACGGCCCGCGGAAGCGCCACCCCCGGGCTCACCGTCGCCGAACCCGCATGCGACGTCCTTTGCTGGAACGGCGAGGCCTGCGAGCTCGGAAAGTGCGTGTTTCATCCGTCAAACGACGTCGGCCACATCCCGGCGACGCCCATCGTAGCGGGCCCTTTCGCGTTGCCCGAAGACGTGGTGGACGTCCTGGCCCTCGACGCGGAACGCTACCTCGTTTCCTACCTGGCCGGCGTTCAGGTGACGAACGCTCGCACCGGCGAAGTTCTGAGTCTCATCAGCGACGCGCCCCAATCCCAGCACCTTTTTCGGGTGGGAGACTCCGTCTACGCTTCATCTCCGCAGCGTATTTACGTCATCAGCGCTGCCACGACCGCCGTCTTGAAGGCGATCGAGGTCGGCTCCACGGTGAGCGATCTGGCCCTCGGCGCAACCGGGGCAACGGTCGTCGTCTCCTTGCCCTCCGCCCGCGCGATTGCGGTCATTCACACGGATTATCACGCGGAAGTGGCGCGGTTTTCGTTCGAGGACGAGCACGTGGGGGCTGTCGCCATCGACGACGACGGCAAGCGCGCGATGACGAGCAACGGCCAACTTCCGATCCCCGGCTTGAAGCCAACCGCGAACGCACTTCAGTTCGGCGCAACCTTCGCGTTCGACCCGAGCCGCTTGCCGTCCCAACAAGACCGGGAGCGGACCGGGCTCCAAGGCAACCCGGTCGACGTCATGATGGGGCCGAACGCCGCGACCAGCTTCGTTGTCTTACGGGAACGAAACGAAGTCGTCCCCCTGGATTACCCGGCGAACGAGACCATACGGCAGCAGCCTCCGATTGCCACCTGCCTGCAACCGGAACAAATTGAGCTGATTCGAGATGGTCGACGCGCCATCGTTCGTTGCAACGCAGGGCACGCCGTGGACGTCATCGATCTCGCGCGGCGCCTGCCTCTGAAGCGCCTTGAACTCAACGCTCGAGTGAGCGACCTTGTGGTGACACCTGACGGGCGTCAAGCGGTTTTGGTGTTGCCTCGGGACGGCCAAGGCGCGGTGGGTCTGCTCGATCTGGCGACCTACGAACTCAAGCTTATCGAGCTTGGTGCGGAGGCCCATCGCGTGCGCCTGTCGCCCGACGGAAAAACCGCCGTCATCGTCTCGGACCGCAACAAATCCGTCTGGGTCCTGCGATGACGAAAGGGTCTTCTTCGGCCGACGACGAGCCG
>CANMZR010000277.1 GCA_947502375.1 Polyangiaceae bacterium | reverse complement strand
GGACAGGCCAACTGGCGGCGCTTCGGGACCGTGAGCCGCCGGTGCGTCAAGCGCTTCGGGCGGAGGTTGACCCCAAGTTGGCGGCGTCATCGAAGGCGAGAGTAGACGCCCGCTCACGCCCGGGCGTCCAGGGTTCGTTAGCGACGGCAGCCGGTGTCGGCTTTAGGTTGTAGGGCATTCCGAGCTGGGCGTATCCTCACGCCCGGAACGCAGTCGATAGCGAGAGGAAACCCATGGGACGCACCGTACGAGTCGGTTTGATTCAGGCTTCAGATGCTGCAAATGACGGCGACTTGCCGATCCCTGAAATCCAGCAAAAAGCGCTTGAAAAGCACGTCGGCATGATTGAGGAAGCCGCGAAGAAGGGGGTGCAGGTCCTCGGACTGCAAGAGATCTTCAACGGCCCTTACTTCTGCCCGAGCCAAGATCCGCGTTGGTATGCCGCCGCCGAAAGCATCCCCGGTCCCACGACCGAAGTGATGCAGGCGCTCGCAAAAAAACACTCGATGGCGATCGTCGTCCCGCTTTACGAGCGCGAGATGGCGGGCGTCTATTACAACAGCGCCGCGGTCATCGATGCCGACGGAAAGTACCTCGGCAAGTACCGCAAGCAACACATTCCGCAGACCAGCGGATTTTGGGAGAAGTACTACTTCAAGCCGGGAAACCTGGGCTATCCGGTCTTCCAGACCCAGTACTGCAAGGTCGGCGTTTACATCTGTTACGACCGTCATTTTCCCGAGGGGGCTCGACTCCTCGGGCTGCACGGGACGGAAGTGCTCTTCAACCCATCGGCCACGGTCGCAGGGCTGTCGCAGCACCTCTGGAAGATCGAGCAACCGGCGCACGCGGTCGCAAACAGTTACTTCGTCGCGGCCTCGAACCGCGTCGGCGTCGAGAAGCCCTGGAACCTCGGAAAGTTCTACGGCACGAGCTACATCGTCGATCCGCGCGGGCAGTTTCTCGCAACCGGGGGCGAGGACAACGACGAGATCGTCGTGGCGGATTGCAACCTCGAGGTCATCGAGGAAGTGCGCCGGACGTGGCAATTCTATCGAGACCGGCGTCCCGAGACCTACGACGATATGACGAAGCTGTTGCCCTGAATACGGGACTTGCCGAAAAGGCTCGTCAACGCGGCGGTGGAACAGGTTTCAACGCAAGAGCTCGCCCACGCGCGCACGCTTGATGAACTGCCCACCACCCGTCGTCACACGGGAGCCGTTCTCGCAGATGACGCGACCCCGTGAGAGGACAATCTCACTCCAGCCTTGGACCTCGAAGCCCTCGTAGGTGCTGTAGTCCACGCGCATGTGATGCGTGAACGGATTGCCAACGCCGATCGTCTCCTTCCGGTTGGGGTTGAAGACGACGATGTCGGCATCGCTACCGACGGCAATCGTGCCCTTCTTCGGAAAGAGCCCAAACGTTTTTGCCGCAGCGGTCGAGGTGATCTCGACCCAGCGATTGAGCGAGAGCCGGTTCTCGACGACCGCGCCCTGAAACATCAAGCTCATGCGGTTCTCGACGCCCGGCGCGCCGTTCGGGATCTTGCGAAAGTCATCGCGGCCGAGCGTTTTCTGGTCCTTGAAGCAAAACGGGCAATGGTCGGTCGCGACGTTGGCGAGGTGGTTGAATTTGAGCCCTTGCCAGAGCAGTTCCTGATTCCACTTCTCGCGAAGCGCCGGCGTCATCACGAACTTGGCACCATCGAAGTTCGGTCGCTCGTAGTAGCTCTGATCGAGAAACAGGTACTGAGGGCAGGTCTCTGCCACGACGTCCACGCCGCGCGCTCGGCCACGCTTGACCTCTTCGAGTGCGTCGGCGCTCGACAAGTGAACGATATAAAGCGGGACGTCCGCGACTTCGGCAATCGCAATCGCACGGTGCACGCCCTCGGCTTCCATGCGCGTCGGACGCGTGAGCGCGTGGTACTTGGGCTCGAGCTTTCCGTCCGCCACGGCGGCCTTCACAATCTCGTCGATGACGATACCGTTCTCGGCATGCATGCAGATGCGCGTGCGGTTTTCGCCAGCCTTTCGGAACACGCGGTAAAGCGTTCCATCGTCCACGTAAAGGACGCCCGGGTAAGCCATGAAAAGCTTGTACGAAGTCACGCCCTCGTCGGCGAGTCGCCCGAGTTCGAGCAACCGTTCCTCCTCCATGTCGGTCACAATCATGTGGAACGCGTAATCGATGGTGGCCTTGCCATCGGCCTTCTTGTGCCAGGTCTCAAGCCCTTCGAGGGTCGATTTGCCTTTGGTCTGAATTGCAAAATCGATGATCGTCGTCGTACCGCCATGAGCCGCGGCGAGGGTGCCGCTCTCGAAGTCGTCGGCCGAAACGGTGCCACCAAAAGGCATGTCAAAGTGGGTGTGCGCATCGATCCCCCCGGGGATGACGAGCCGTCCGGTGGCGTCGATGACGCGATCGGCGGGGCGCTCGATGCACTTGCCAATCTCGGTCACGGTGTCGGATTCGATGTAAATATCGGCAAAGTAATCGTCGGTCGCCGTCACGATGCGGCCGTTTTTGATGAGCACGGACATGGTCGAGGCCTCTTTTTTTCCAGGTGGCGCGCGCACACTCGCGAGCTTGGGGAGAATAGTCGCGACTGTGGCGGGACGTACACTTGTGATAACAAGCGGCACCAATGAATTCTTCGAACGACGCCAACGAGGAAACCTCCCCCAAGCCGCTGGACGACAACGAGCCTGCGAACGAGGGCGCGAGCGGGGAATCGAGCACCCGAACTTCGGACGAGTCTGCGTCGGGTGACAGCGACAGCGACAGCGACAGCGACAGCGACAGCGACAGCGACAGCGACAGCGACAGCGACAGCGACAGCGACAGCGACAGCGACAGCGCGTCGATGTTCCCTCAGGCCGAGGTGGCTCGCAGCTTGGCCGATTGGATAGCCGGCAAACCGCTGGGCCGGAGCGCTCATCTTTTGCTGGGGCTCGTGCTCCCGCTGCTCACTGGCTTCGGGACGATGTGGCGCCTGCGGACGTTCACCATCGACGACGCGTACATCTCGTTTCGTTATGCACGCAACCTCGCGAATGGGCTCGGTCTTGTCTACAACGAAGGCGAGCGTATCGAGGGCTACACGAATTTTTCGTGGACCCTCATGCTAGCCGCGGGCGCGAAGCTGGGAGTGGATCCTGTTCTCGGCGCGAAAGTGCTGGGGTTCGCGTGTGGCCTCGGCTCGATTGCGCTTGTGTTTCATCTCGAAGCCCGGCTCCGGCCGCTCCGAAGTATCCCGGCTCTTTCGCCATGGCTCTTGGCCACGACGACGGCCTTCATGGGCTACGCGATCTTCGGCCTCGAGACGGCGTTTTTCGTGGCCCTCGTGTTGGGCGGCATTGCACTCGTGATCCGCGAGCGCGAACAGAGCGGCGTGCCGTGGTCGGGGCTCGTCTTTGGTATCGCGGGGCTCAGCCGACCCGAGGCACCGCTGTTCCTTGGACTGACGATGCTCTTCATGGCGAGTCCGCCGCTCTTCGGCTTCACGAAGACCAAGCATCGCCCCTTCATGTTGTTCGTGGGCTTCTCCGCGCTGTGTTTTGCCGTCGTCTTGAAGCTGAGCAACGCGAGGATGCCGGCGCCGATGATGGGCTCGTTCTGGCTGCTCGTTTGCGTCGGTGCGATAGCAACCATCGCGGCCCTGCCACGCGAACTCTTCGCGCGAAAAAACATCGTCCGCGGCGGCATGTTCGTCGCGATCGTCTCCATTCATCTGCTGTGGCGCAAGCACTACTACGGCGCGTGGGTACCCAATACGTTCGCCGCAAAGACCGGGGACCTCTCGATGCAGATTGTGGGCGGTCTCGACTACCTCAAGAAGTACGCCGCGCACGAGGGTCCGCTCGCGATTTTCGCGGCGCTTGGAGTCGGGGTGGCGCTTGGCAAACGGAACCGTTGGATGCTCGGGTTCGCAACCATCGCGGTGTGCACGACGACCTACGTCGCGGTCGTCGGCGGGGACTGGATGCCACTGCATCGTTTTGCCACGAGCCTGCAGCCGTTCAGCTACCTCGTCATCGGCCTCGGGATCCGGTCCCTGGTCGAGGAGCGACGCGCGCAACTCAACTGGGGCCTCGCGCTTCTAGGTCTCGCGGTGCTGGCCCATCGCGGCGAGCGACTCGAGGCCGATCGGCGAAAAATCCTCGTCGAGGAAAAGGGTTTCTGGGACCGTGCAGCCGGGGGTGTTGCGCACTGGTTCAAAAGTGCAGAAGCGGAGCGCGGCCGCCCAAAGATCGCAGGCGAAATTGCACTTGGTGACATCGGTCAAGTTGGCTACGAGACGGGCCTACCGATTGTCGATCTCCTCGGCCTCGTCGATCCCGTCGTGGCTCGTTTGCCCGGTGGCTACACGCACAAGACCGGCCTGGGCTACCGGGACTACTTCTTCCAGCGCAAACCGCGCTATTTCGTGCTCATCTCCGCGCAGAACGACTGCGTCCACCCGTCGGTTACGGGCTCCATCTCCCTCTACCGCGATCCGCGCTTTCGCCCGGCGTACACCGTCAGCGGGCGCGTGCTCCTGACGGGCGGATTCTCGTGGTGCATTTACGAGAACAACGAGAAGGTGGACGCGACCGAGCCCGTGCTCGTCATCGACCAAGAGCGCACCTTCACCGTCCCCCGCGAGGACTTCGGGCCTGGGGCCGTGCCGTCCTTGTGACCGTGACCGTAACGCAGGCGTGTCGATGCAGCTGACACAAGGTGCTCAGGATCCAGGAAATAAGCGACCGTTTTTACCGCAGGGACAGGCGAGAACGTCGTGGAGGTACACCCTGCGAATGAGGGAGGCCCAGGCGCTGCGGCCGGTGCATAGCGACAGGAGTCCCTCGCCAAGGCTCGTTCGCGGACCGACGACGGGAGGCTCAACTGCGACGCGGCTTCACTTCACACACGGGGGTGAACAACAGGGGATGGCGCGCGGAGCGCCGCAATGGCCTGCGCAGCCCGGCTTGTCCGACGAATGGCACAGGTTGTCGTTTACCGCTGTGTACTTCGTGTAGGCGTCGAAGAAAAACGACAGCGATCCGATCGGTGCCGCGCCGGAGTTGTGCATGCCGCCGTCGCGGTACACCTCGAACCACTCCGCATCGGCGAAAACACCGCTGGGAGTCGTCCAGTCGTTGCAGTTGCCGCCTTTACCGGCCTTCCACGAACATACCTTGACGTCGACGTCGCAGAATCCGCTGGTGCACTCCTTGTCCGCGGCGCATGGCTTCGGCTCGGTCGGGTCGACGACATTGGTTGTGCGCTGAAGGAAGAACGACAGCTCTAGCGGAAACGCCGCGAACGCCCCAGCGACGTCGGCCGCGAGGATCTCCTGGTATTCGCAGACGTGGTCGGCCCCGATTGCCTTGCACATCGCGTGGCCCGCTTCGAGGCCATTCAGCTCGCCGAACCTCCAGTCTCCCTCGAGGCCAGAGCCCTCGGCGTGCACGTCCAGTTCGTTCGTCACGATGCCCACCAAAACCTTTGGCGCACAGCTCGCTGTGCCGCCGTCGCCGGTACTCCCGCTGCTGCTCGTTTCGCTGCTGGTCGCGGTGCTCGACGCACCCCCGCTGTGGCCGGTGCTCGTCGACGGGAGCGCCGCATCGATTACGGCTTTGCCTCCGCATGCGTTCCCAAGGACCAGCGCTGCCAAAACGGAACCGCCGAGGAAAGTAATGATTCGCATGGAGTTCGCGAAAACGTACCACGTGGGGTGTTCCTAAGGAGCCGTCCTCCGGCCCTGCCTCCTCTCGCGCCATCTTGACCTCGGCGCGCCACCTACGTCTCGCCACGCGTTGCTTGAATTAAAACGGCTGGGTGACGGCCTGCGCCGCAAGTCGAGGCCCATCGTCCTCCGGCGGCTCACATCAGCGTCGCGTCCTTGATATCGTGTTGAAACATGATTCCGGACCCGACGAAGGTCAGCTTCCCCCGGAACCTCACGTTATCGCCCTTCTTGAACTTCGCTCCGCCTCCCCCACTCAGGTAGACGTTCGCATAATTGCCTGAGTCAATTCGCACATCGATCTTTCCATCCGACCTCACGTCGCTTATTGTCCCCGCAAACGTATACGAGTTTCCGACCGCGTCCTTTTTACATTTGTCGCGCTCTAGGTTCGTGCGGTCGTCATCGTTGCATTGGAGGATGATCTGATTGCCGTCCGGCGCACCGCGATCGATGTGCGGGTGGCCGCGGACTACTTGGGTCCCCTCGGCTACCTTGCTCGAGCCGCGATCGTTCCCCTCGCTACGGCTCGGCCGCTTTGACGTGACATCCTTGAGAGCGATTCTCCTCCTACAGCTCGCGACGACGCTCCCGCTCGTCGGCCTCATCTGGTTCGTTCAGGTGGTCGCCTACCCACTCTTTGCGCGTGTCGCTGCGGCGGACTTTCCGGCCTATCACGAGGCTCACTCACGCCTCATCACGTACGTCGTCGCGCCGCTCATGCTGGGCGAGCTTCTTGGGGCGATTGCGTGGCTCTTCTGGCCGCTCGACGGGGTCCCGCAGGCGGTCGCGTGGGTCGGCGCTGCGCTCGCGGTGGGCGCGTGGATCGTGACTGTCTTCGTGTCCATACCGCAACACAACCTTCTCGCCCGGGGCTTCGACGCGCGCGCACTCGACGTGTTGCTCGTCACGAACTGGAGCCGCACGGCCGCATGGACGGTGCGCGGCGCGATGCTTCTCTGGGTGCTCGCCGTCGTGATGAAGACGCGCGAGTGATCGTCCGCGCGACTCAGTGTCCTTCGC
>CANMZR010000276.1 GCA_947502375.1 Polyangiaceae bacterium | reverse complement strand
GGTGCGTAGGCGCTGCGAGTTGCCGGCCCAAGAAGATCACGGTGGGGCACGGATCCAGGAGGCCCTCTTCGGTGACGACGCCGAGTCCGACGCCCTCGTCTACTCGCTGTATGCCGACGTCTGCGCCGGCGAGGTCAGGGACGAGCGACTGAGCCGCTTGCTTCGCGCCGCCCACTGTTACGAAGACGACATCGCAGACACGGTCCGCATGGCCTCGTACTTACCACCGGGCAAGACCGTTGAGCGGATCCTCATTCACCTCGACCGCCAGTCCGCGCCCGCCAACTTCGATGCGTTCGGGCCGCGGGTCGTGCCCTTCTACAACTACCTCCAGGCCGCTTTCGTCCTTTTCGAAGACGGTCGGTTGACGGCTCGCGCGGTGTTGCGAATCGCTCTCGAGATGGCTTCGCGCCACCACTTCGACGGCACCTCGCTCGCGCGAAGCTATCTCGAGTTGGCTCGACGAGGGCATCTCGACGGACGCCGTCTCAGCGAGCTTGTCGCCGAGTACGACCAATTTCAGGAGGGACGACGAGTCGTGGCGGCGAGTGAGCTTGCGACCATGGTAGGCGAGCTAGCGGGATACGCTGACGACGTCGCGGCTGGGGACCGCCCCACCGCCCGTATCGTCGACTACGAAGCGCTCGTCGCCGACCACCACCCGCGCCGTGGCAAGCGACGCCGTTGAAGGCCTGAGGGCCGTTGTGGCTTCTTCTCGTTCACACCCAGGCGTTCGTTCACACCCAGGCGTTGTTGAGCAGCTCGCCCACGCCGCCCGCGCCGGGCACGATGTACTGCGTGTCCGTTAGACCGCGCTCTTCATCCCAATAGGTGCCAGGGCTCGCCGCGAGGGCCCGATCCGTAGACAGCCCACGATCGAGACGCAACGCATAGATGACGACGTCGGGGTGAGCCTTCTGCATGTTGCGGACGTACTCGGGCGTGATCATGAGGTGCATCGCAATGCAGCGCGCCGGCGTGCCATCGAGCGAAGTTTTGTAATGGTCGATGGCGCTTATCATCGAGGAGCCCGTCGCGCCCATCGGATCGGGGAAAAGCACATAGCGCCCGCCGATGTCGCGCCCGATTTTCGCGTCATGCCACAGCGCACCGGTAACTTCCCCGGCGGCGTTGGTCTGCCGACTCATGAACACGTGATCTTGGCGCACGCACTCCGGCGCGAGCACCTCATTCAAGAGTTCAAAGACAATTTGCGAGGGCATCGTGCCGGCCCGCGCGATCGCCACCGTCACCGCGCGCGTTCGCGAATCGACGACGATGCCGCGATAAACGGCCTCGCGGTGGTTGGCGGCCATCCGGGTCGGTGAATCGACTCGCTCCCGCGGCAACTCTGCGGCCACGACGGCTCGCGCCAGACCGTCGTAGAGCCGATTGACGAGGCGTCCGAACTCCGGCTGGGTCGTCTCGGGCGAACAGACCCGACTGAGCAGCGACCACGCCACCGGGTCATCCAGCACATGCACCCCCTCCCCGTAAGCGTGCTCGATCTCGGACGGGCGAAAGCGACTCTTGGAATAGGCGATGTCGATCATGGGGACGCTGGCAATCCTGAGCGATGGTAGCCGCGTCGTCGTTCCCCCGGCGACCTCGGGCGACCTGTCCGTTAGCATAGGCCCGCCGGCCAAGCTAGCGGGGTGACTCAGAGATTCACCCCGCAAAAACGTATCGGCAGCCCCGAGGCAAGAAGGATGCGTAGGGCGGCGAATTCACGTGCCCTCGCAACAAACGGGGGCGCGTCAATTCTCAAGCGAACTTCTGTGACACGAAGCTAGCGCACCCGCACCCGCGATGCGCTGGAAAGAGCCCCCAAAACCAGCGGCGAGCGAACCTCGAGCCCGCGAACCCGGCGCACGGCTAGGCGCTCGGAGATCCCGGAATACGACTTTGAAAGAGTTGCGACGCCCGTTGACCTTTGAGCATTACCCGGGTATTCGGAAACGGCCGAATTTTTCGTAACGGGCGGGCAGTCAGTTTGCTCACAGCGTGATGGAACTCGGACTCGCACTCGTGAGTAAGTCCTTGAATTAACAAGACTCCATTCGTGGCTCAGTTCCTGCATTCTGCCGGACGGGCTTGGAGTATGCGAATCGTATGCGAATCTTGTCAGCCTAACCTTTGCGGTCAATGCTGGCGGAACCAGTGGAGAAAAGCGATGCGAGTAATTTCTTACAAGGAGGTCCTTCGATGAACTGGAAGTGGTTGCGAACAGGCCTGGCGATTGCCGGGGTCGGCGCGCTCTCGATGGGTTGCGCCAATGAACGGGCACCGATCAACCGAGTGCAAGCCAATGCGTTGGCAAAATCTTTTTTCGTGGGAGCAGACCTCAAGGGGACGCAAGACGACCCTGAATTCTGGACTCAGGGAACCTTGATCGACGTGGGTTATGGCGCATCGCAAGACGGCCTTTTCACGTCGACCTACGCGCAGGCGGTTGCGCGGGTGAAGTGGCAGGTGACTGAAAACCTGCTCGTCGCCCGCCTCACCTACGAGCGCATCGACAACAGCGACGGCAAGGGCGTCGGAGCGGCCTCGAGCGACGGACAAGTCGTTTCGGCTTACCGTATCTCCAGCCACTTCGACATTCGGAACTCGTACAATCCCAGCACCGGCGAAGAACTCAACGTCATCGAAGAGAACGGTAGTGACCGTGCCTGGTACGAACGTGAGTACTTCCGCGTCGACTGGTCGGAGAACCTCAACACGCAAGCCTACGACTTCGACACCCTCGCGCTGCTCGGCCTTTACGGCGGCGTCGAGTACTCGTCGTTGTCCTACTACGTGAACGACCCGCTCGACGAAGATGCCCCCCACTTCGACGTGGATAGCGGCTACTTCGACGTCACCACGAAGGCCTTCGCGACGCCGAAGATGATCGACCTCAGCCATCTTGGCTGGGGCATCGACAAATTCCCCGCGTGCATGCTCCCCGACGAATTGTTCGGTGGCAGCGAGCCGGTCGGCAACTGCAACGCGGTCGAGCTCACGATCCGGCAGGCTTATCGCAAGGTCGTCGACTCCGATTACGAACCCGAGGACTGGGACGGCTACCGCTTCCAAGCTTTCGGTGCGTTCACAACGGATCGCAAGGGCTACTCGCGCAACTACGGCATGACCGATCAGGCTTTGCATCGGTTCGTCAACCGATACAACATTTGGGAGCGAAGCCACTATTACGCCGACCCAACGAACATGAAGGGCGAGGTCGCCTGCTACACCCCGGAGACCCTGGCGTACGGTGAAGATCCGCACGCTGATGGCAACGCGGACGGGACCGAAGACCGCTGCTGGCTGGTCACGGCGAACCTCGCCATCGAGGACGGAGCTTGCAAGAAGACGGCGAACGCCGAGGAACTCGCAGCCTGCTACAACGCGAACAACTGGAAGTACGGCGGCTCGAAGTGCGACACGTTCCGCCAGGCATGCAGCCTGCCCTACCGCTTCCGTGAGACCCGACCGCTCGCTTGGTATTACTCGAGCGGCTCCAACCAAGACTACTTCTTGGGCACCGACTGGGCGACCCACGACCACGACGTGGCGATGCGCCACGCGATCATGACGTCGCGTTACGCAGAGTGCATGGCCACGTCGAACGGCAACACGTCGCTCTGTTTGACGGGCATCGACCCGGCGACCAATCAGCCCGTGGCACAGGCCTTCCCGGTCTACTTCGGCCAGATGGACGACCACCAGGAAGCCCAACAGCTGGCGACCGAGGTCGATGACTGCCGTCATGGCTTGAGCTACGCAGAGTTCGGCGCAATCAACTCGCCCGAGCGCGAGAAGAAGTGCATCGCCCTTGCCAGCGAGGACGACCCGTCCAGTGCACTGTCCGCCCGCCGCAAGGCCGGTGCGACGATCGACGCGGCCATCGGGGCGCTCGCCCGGATGCCCGAGCAGATCACGCTTTGCCATAGCCCAGTCGAGGCGAACGACCCCACGATTTGTGCGCCGGCCGACAGGCGCCTGCCCGTTGGAATGACGGCCCAGGAATGCAACACGGCCGTCAAGAGCCACGACACGGACACGCTCGCAATCTGCCACGCGGCCCTCAGTGCGCGTCGTGGTGACCTGCGCTACCACCAGGTCAACGTCCTCGAAGCCCCTCAGACCCCCTCTCCTTGGGGCATCATGGTGGACTCCGATGACCCGCTGACCGGCGAAGGCATTGCGGCCTCGATCAACGTCTGGTCGCACGTCAACGATCTCTGGAGCCAGGGCGTCGTCGATCGCATCCGCTTCATCAAAGGTGAGCTCTCGGCGGCCGAAGTGACCGACGCGAAATTCATCGAAAATTGGGCGCAGGCGGCCGACGTGGCCTCCGGTGGCCAGGGTATCGCTGGTCGCGTGACGCAGAAGGAACTCGACCAGCGCCTCGCCGGGATGACGAACCTCTCAACCGAGGAAGTCGCGAAGCTCCGTCAAGTGAAAGACAAGGATCTCGACCAAAAGATCCACAAGATGACCAACCAGCTGACGGGGGTCATGGCGTCAACCGACGGCACGAACACCCACGCAGCGCTCGAGCAAGCCACCCGCGAGGCGGCCTTCGGCACCGAGATCGAAGCCTCGCTGCTCACGCCGCAGATACAGCGCATTGCCGGCGTCGAAGGGTTGCCCATGGACGGCACGGTTCGCGACTCGGCGTCCCCGCTACGCGGCCTCTCGCCACATCGCCAGCGTCAGGCTGACAACATGCTGCAGAACGCCCTCGCCCAGCGCGGGATCTGCATCATGAACGAAGCCCCGACACCCATGTCCCTCACCGGCCTCGCCGACATCCTCGAGCGCAAGTTCGAGAATGCCTGCGCAGTCAAAGACGGCGCTACCTGCAAGTACACCTGGGGCAAGTTCGGCACGGTCCCCACCGACCCGACGATCAACCCCGAGACGTTCAAGCAAAGCCGCGGCGAAGCGATGCGCAAGTACATGGCGCAGCGCGCTCAGCATGCGGTCATGGTGCACGAGATGGGGCACTCGGTTGGCGAGCGCCACAACTTCGTCAGCTCATCGGACGCGTTCAACTACCGTCCGCAGTACTGGCAGCTCCGTACCGCGAATGGCACCAACAAAACCGAGTGCACCGACTACGACGCCGCGGGCAGCTGCGTGGGGCCACGCTGGTTCGATCCGACGACCAAGGAAGAGAAAGACAATCTCCTTTGGATGTGGATGCAGTCCTCCGCGATGGACTACGCCGGTGAGTACACGCAGGACTTCATCGGTCTTGGCGCCTACGACTTCGCCGCTCACCGTATGTTCTACGGCGACACGGTCGCGGTTCAGGCCGACTCGAGCTACAACCTCGGCAAGCCACGCTCGAAGTGGATGTTGGGCAAGATGGACAGCTTCGGCGGCTTACTCGGATTCCGACCCGAGTACGACGGCAATCCCATCCACTATTCGCAGTACCAAAAGAACTACGACCTCATTCAAAATTGCGTGGACCTCACCGATACGGCTGCCTGGAAACCGGCTTCCTGGGACGAGGCCGCGCAAGGCATCTGGGATCCGCTCCTGGACGGCCTCATCGTGAGCGTGGGCGGCAAGGCCAGCAAGTGCCAGCAGCAGAAGGTTGACTACGTTCAGTGGCAAGGGATGCGTTTCCCGTCCAAGCAGGAGCTGACTTCTGCCTTCGGTTACCCGGACCCCTACTACCGCGGCGGCCCCGCCGTCCAAGACTCCACCAAGCGCGTGCGCGTGCCCTACGGCTTCGCGACCGACCGCTGGGCGGATCTCGGCAACGCTGCGGTTTACCGCCACGACAACGGCGCCGACAACTACGAGATTTTCGACTTCCTCATCACCCAGCAGGAAGTGAATCACATCTTCGACGACTACCGTCGCAACCGCGCGACCTTCAGTGTTCGTGCCGCTTCAGGACGCATCCTGGGCCGGTACAACGAGAAGGTCCGCGACGGCGCGAAGGGCCTCACGTTGATGTTCAACATCTACAAGGACTACGCGAAAGAGACCGGGTACAACTTCAACAGCTTGTGGGGGTATCTTTCGACGACGAGTTTCGCCGACCAAATGCTCGCCGCGAGCGAAGTGTTCGATCACTTCACGCGGATGTTCTCCCGACCGCAGACGGGCTGGCACGGACGGGTCAATGGCGTTCTCGTCTCCGAGGATGACGCCTACGGTACCGTCGCACATGAACTCGCCGTTCCGGACGGAGCCAGTCTCGGCGCCTTCGGGACGGTCTCGTACAACGGCAAGTTGCTCGAGAACCGGCTCGCCGACGACAAGGGCGAATACAGCACGGAGTACACGCTCAACGCGGGCTCTTATTACGACAAGGTGTCGGTCCCGTACCTCATCGCTGAGTCGGCCGACAACTTCATCAGCTCGAGCCGCCAGGACTTCCTGGACTCGCGCTACCGAGCCGTGTCCCTCGCCGATCTGTTCTCCGATGGTTACCGCCGCTTTGTTGCCAACATGATCACGGGCGATTCGGCCGTGAAGGGTTGGGGCGTCGCAGCGGAAGCTAGCGGGAAGCTTCTCATCAGCGTGGACAAGGACGGAAACAAGTGGCCAAAGAACAGCCTTGGTCATGTGCAATGGTGGACTCCTGAAACGCAGATGTGCTTCCCCTCGGAAGGCACTTCGCTCTGCACGGCTCCGGGTAACCCGAGCACGTTCGGAACCTCTGCTCCCGCGAAGGTCATCCCGCTCGACGGGCAGGTTGGTTGGGAACAGCAGAAGTTCCTGATTGCAAACACCATGATCTACATCCCCGAGA
>CANMZR010000275.1 GCA_947502375.1 Polyangiaceae bacterium | reverse complement strand
CCTGCTGCCGCGCCCGCCGCCTACCCTGCTGCCGCGCCCGCATACCCTGCTGCCGCGCCCGCCGCCTACCCTGCTGCCGCGCCCGCCGCCTACCCTGCTGCCGCGCCCGCCGCCTACCCTGCTGCCGCGCCCGCATACCCGTCACCAGCGCAACGACCGGGGTATTCTCAAGGCGTTCCCGGGCCCATTGCAGGGGGCTACGCTGAGGCCCCGCGCATGGCGGGCTCGGCTAGCGTGTCGCCGTGGGCGCAGCAATCGGCCCCACCCGCGGCGCCCGTCGGGCAATCCCCGCAGGGTTACGGAAGCCCCGACGCGCAACCGCACGGCTCCGGACCAGCGGTGAGGGGGCCATCGGGACCAGGCGCGCCGCCGCTGCCGCAGGGCCGCATCGCATCCGGAGTAGCGGCGGTGCCACCCATGGTCACTCCCCTGCCGCCGATGGTGAACGGCGGCATGATGAATTCGCCGCAAATCATTGGTCACTCGGCGCCGTATCCGGCCCCGAGCGGCGGCATGCCGCCGCTGATGCCGCCGCCCGCCATCTCGCATAGCGCCGGGATGGTGCCGCAGATGATGGGGCAGGGAGTCAGCAACAGCACGTTCAACCAGGTCCAGCCCGCTCAAGCGATCCCCGATGCTCGCGGCGCGCCAGTCCTTGTCGGATTCCTCGTGACCTTTCAAAACGAACCTGTTGGCAAATTCTGGCCATTGCGCAGCGGCACAGCGAACATCGGGAGAGCCGGCGTCGACAACGAAGCGGAAATCGCGTTGCTCGATGCGAGCACCTCGGCTCGCCATGCGATCCTGACAAGCGACCCTTCCACCGGAATGGCTTACGTCGAAGACGGCGGTTCCAGAAACGGCACGTTCGTCAACGAGCAAAAGCTGCAACCTGGCATCCAGCGCCAGCTCCAGGACAACGATCGGCTGCGACTCGGCAGCATCACACTCGTCGTCAAGCTGCTCGCTTCGTAACCACGCGGCACGAGCTCACCGAACCGCGCGGCACGAGCTCACCGAACCACGCGGCACGAGCTCACCGAACCGCGCGGCACGAGCTCACCGAACCGCGCGGCACGAGCTCACCGAACCGCGCGGCACGAGCTCACCGAACCGCGCGGCACGAGCTCACCGAACCGCGCTCAATTGGGCGCGACTTCGACAACTTCGGCCTTTTTCGGCTCAACCGGCGTCGGCACCGAGATCAGAGCCGCCTCGAGCACTTGGTCCATGCGGCTCACGAAGATGAATTCGAGGGACTCAAGAATTTCTTTTGGCACCTCTTCGAGATCCACTCGGTTGCGCTCCGGCAGCACAATCCGCTTGATGCCAGCGCGGTGGGCCGCGAGCACCTTCTCTTTGATGCCACCGACGGGTAGGACGCGACCGCGGAGCGTGATCTCGCCCGTCATCGCGACATCATGGCGCACGTGAATGCCCGTCAGGAGCGAGGTCAAAGACGTGAACATCGTCACGCCCGCGCTCGGTCCGTCTTTCGGCATCGCGCCGGCGGGAATGTGGATGTGGAGGTCGCTCTTCTCGAGAAAATCTTCCTGGATCCCGAGACGATTCGCGTTCGTTCGCACATAGGACAGCGCCGCGTGAGCCGACTCCTTCATCACGTCACCGAGTTGTCCGGTCAGCTGCAGCTTGCCGTTGCCGTGCATACGAGTCGCCTCGATAAAGAGGATCTCACCGCCGACGCGCGTCCAGGCCAACCCCGTCGCGACACCGCTCTCGCTGGTCCGTTCCGCGACTTCGCTCGAGTACCTGGGCGCGCCAAGGAACTCCTGCACGTCATCCTCGTTCTCAACGACCCGTGCCGTCAGATCGCCCTCGGCGACCTTCACGGCCATCCCGCGCGCCACCGAGGCTATCTGACGTTCGAGCTCGCGCACCCCGGCTTCACGGGTGTAGCTGTCGATGATGAGCTCGAGAGCGCTGTCTCGCACATCGAGTTGCGCGGTCGTGAGGCCATGCTCTTCCAGCTGCTTCGGTAGGAGGTGTTGCTTCGCGATGGCGTGCTTCTCGCGACGCGTGTAGCCCGGAATTTCCAGGATCTCCATGCGGTCACGAAGTGGAGCCGGGATCGGATCGGCGATGTTCGCGGTCGCGATGAACATCACGTTCGAGAGGTCATAGGGGATCTCGAGGTAATGGTCGGCGAAGGTGTTGTTTTGCTCGGGATCGAGCACTTCGAGCAGGGCCGACGCGGGGTCACCGCGGAAGTCGTGACCGAGTTTGTCTACCTCGTCCATCATGTAGAGCGGGTTGACGGTACCGGTTTTCTTCATCCCCTGAATGATCTGCCCGGGAAGCGCGCCGACGTAGGTACGCCGATGTCCGCGAATCGCCGCTTCGTCGTGCACGCCACCGAGGCTGATGCGATGAAACTTGCGGCCGAGCGCATTCGCGATGCTGCGACCGAGCGAAGTCTTACCCACGCCAGGTGGCCCGAGGAAACAGAGGATCGGTCCTTTTTTGTCCTGCTTCAGCTTGCGGACGGCAAGGTACTCGAGAATGCGCTTCTTCACTTTCTCAAGACCATAGTGGTCCGCGTCGAGCACCTTGCGCACCGCCGCGATGTCGAGGTTGTCGAGGGTCTGATTGTGCCATGGCAGATCGAGGATCCAATCGAGGTAGGTCCTGACGACGGTGTACTCAGCCGAGCCCACCTGCATGGAACGCAGCCGTTTCAACTGCTTTCGGGCAACCTCTCCGGCCTCCTGAGGCAAATTCGCCTTGGCGATGCGCTCTTCGACGCCATCGAGATCACCCTGATCTCCATCGTCATCACCGAGCTCTTCCTTGATGGCTTTGAGTTGTTGGCGCAAGACGTACTCGCGCTGGTTTTTTCCCATCTCTTCTTTGATCTGGGAATTGATGCGCTCGCGCATCTTCAAAACCTCGAGCTGGCGCGTCAAAAGCCGCAGCACCTTTCGGATCCGCTCCTTCACGTCGAGCGTCTCGATGAGCTGCGCCTTTTCCTCGACCGGAGCATCCAGGTTCGCCGCAACGAGATCGGCCAATGCCCCTGGGGCCTGGATCGAATCGATGAGCGAGCCGGCTTCACGCGGGAGCTCGGGCATCAGTTGGATGAGCTGCTTCGCAATGTCTCGCAGGCTGAGGGCCAGTGCGTCGGCCTCGACGTCCTCGGTCACCGGCTCCACGATTTTCTCAATGCGCGCCTTGAGGTAAGGGCGATCGGTCAGGACGCGATCGAGACGGATGCGGGTCAGCCCCTGCAAAATGAGGGAATAGTTGCCCGAGCTGTGCTTCAGCGCCTTCAACACGCGCGCGGCACACCCAACCGGATAGAGGTCATCTTGACCCGGATCGTCGGTGGACGGATCTCGCTGGGCGAAGATCGCAATGACGGACGAGGTGAGGTTTTCCACGTCCTCGACGAGCGCGACCGATTTCTCGCGGCCGACGTCGAACGGTGCCACCGCACCTGGAAAAAGCACCGCGTTACGGATCGGCAGGATCGGCAACTCGTCACCGAAGTCCATGTCATCATCAGGCGGCGTCATCGGGCTGTTTTTGTCGGACATGGTTTGACTTCGTTCACCAATCAGGCGGCTTCCGGACGGACAACTAGCGTTTGGTAAAGAACCGCAGGCTCGAGCGAATCGCGCGAACAAGTGCGATCGCTCGGGGCATCCTAAGCACACCCAAAACGAGTTGCCACCAATTGCGACGAGATAATTCGGATGCGAAACTTCGCGCGTCCGCTTGGAACTTTCGGCACAATGGCAAGGAGGATATCGATAGCCGCGTGATTGACCCCTGGCTCGCCCTCATCGGCCTCGCGGTGCGAATGGCAACCCAGGAAAATAGCGCCATCGGTGATCCGGGGCCGAGCCGCTTTTGCCCCGACGACATGCGCCTCGTCGAGGGTACTCACCACGAGAGCGTCTCGCACGTGTGCCTCGACCCGCCGCCGACCGTGCCCACCACGAAACCGAGTAGCGTGCATTGCCTTCATTACGCCGAGGACGTGAGCGTTCTCGAAGGCGCAATCACGCCCATCCGCGTTTGCATGGATCGTTACGAGGCGCCGAATGTTCGCGGGGCCTCGCCCATCGTCATGGCTTCGTATCGCAGCGCCGAAAAGTGGTGCGGCCAACGGCGAAAACGCGTCTGCGGCGAGGCCGAGTGGGAATACGCCTGCGAGGGTCCATCCCATCGGCCGCTCGCCTACGGCTGGGCGGTCAATGTCAAATTGTGCAACTCGAACAAGGGCTGGAAGCCGGTGGATTTTGCCAAGTTCGACGGACCGCGAGAGCTCGCTCTCAAGGAATCTGCAAAGCTTTGGCAAGGCGCTGGGAGCGGGCGGTACCCGAGCTGCATCTCCGCTTTCGGCATCTACGACATGAACGGAAATGTCGAAGAGTGGGTGAGCGCTCGCACCTCGCGCGAGTGGCCCGGCGCACTGATGGGAGGATTTTGGGCCAAACCGTGGACCGGTTGCCGAGGCACCAACGACGCGCATCAGCCCACGTTTGCGTTTTACGAAACCGGGTTTCGCTGCTGCCAGTCGCCCGAAGGTGAGCCATCCGGAACACTCGGCACGCACGCGACGCCATAGCGGTCCCGCCACCACGCGAGTACTCCGCAGGTCATGCGCGCCCTGTTCTTCGGTACCCCCGACATCGCCGTCCCCGCCCTCGATGCCCTGTGCACGCTGGCCGAAGTCGTGGGAGTCGTCTGTCAGCCTGACCGCCCCGCTGGCCGTGGCCTCGAATTGAAGGCGCCTCCTGTAAAATTGCGGGCGCTCGAGCTAGGGCTCCACGTCCTTCAGCCAACCAAGCTTCGCACCGAAGAATTCGCCGCCGTGATGCGCGAGAAACATGCGGAATTTGCGCTCGTGATCGCGTATGGCCGCATTCTTCCATTGGCGATTTTGAAGGCACCGACGAAGGGGTGTTTCAATCTTCATGCCTCGCTCCTGCCGAAACTGCGTGGCGCGGCCCCGATTCAATGGGCGGTCAGTCGGGGCGAGTCGGTGACCGGGATCGCCTTGATGCAGATGGACGAAGGCTGTGACACCGGACCGGTATTTTGCGCGCGCTCCCTCGGGATCGGCGAAAATGAAACCGCGGGCGAGCTTTCCGTTCGGCTCGCCGAGCTGGCGGCGGAAGTCGTGCGGCAGGACTTGCCACGGGCACTCTCGGGCGAGCTTCGGGCGCAACCCCAGGACGAAACCGAGACCACCCTGGCACCGCTCTTGACCAAAGAAGACGGCCTCATCGACTGGTCCGGCAGCGCGGCGAGCGTCCACGACCGGGCCCGCGGCATGAGTCCGTGGCCGGGTGCGCACAGCCTCCTCGCAGGCAAGCGCTTCAAGGTGCTCAAGCTTCGTATCGCCGCACGTCATGGCCGCGAAGGCCAGCCGGGCGAAGTGCTCTCCACCGACGACGCGAGCGCCCGCATCGCCTGCGGTGACGGCGCCGTGTGGTTGATGCGAGGGCAGCTCGAGGGAAAAAAACCGCTGGACGCCGAGCAGCTCTTTGCGGGCCGTACCTTGTGCATTGGCGGACGCTTCGACGGTCCGAACAAAGCCTGAGCAACCTTCGACCATGCCCGTAGTTCTTGGCCCCGAAAAGCCCAATGCCGCAGCCGCCGAGGCGCAATTCCTTCAGGAACTTGTCAGCGAATTTCCAAGATTCCGCATCGTTTACAAGAGCCGTAACACGCTCTCCAAGGTGCTCGATAAGGCCCTTCGTGTGCTCTCGCTCGGAAAACAACAACGTTACCTGACGCACTATCGCACCGTGATCGGAGACACTCTCTACGTTCCCGAAGCATGGAACGAGACGGCGCCGGTCGATCGCTTGATTTGCCTCCTGCACGAGCGCGTTCACTTGCGGCAACGCCGTCGCTACGGGACGGTCGGGATGGCGGTTCTTTACCTCATGCTACCGCTACCCGCCGGGCTCGCCTGGTTTCGAGCGCGGATGGAATGGGAGGCGTACACCGAGACCTTGCGCGCAACGGCCGAGTGGTACGGGCTCGGAGCCGTGAAATCGCCACTCCTTCGTGCGGCGATGATCGAGCGTTTTGCGGGACCCGACTACCTCTGGATGTGGCCCTTTCGAGAGCGCGTGGGCGGCTGGTTCGACGCGGTCATCCAGGAACTTGAGGCGTCGGCGGCTGTCGGAGAAACGACACCCGTCGACGACGGAGCCGACCACGGAGAGCCAAGGTGTTCGAGCCGCGCCCCGTAAGCCACAGCCGTTCAGGCTCAGGCTCAGGCGACGTCCGCGCTATCCACGATGCCGACGATCACCGAGCGGAGTGGCGCGTCCGGATCGCCGACGATTTGACGTGCGCCATTGCCTTCATCGAGAACCAGCACGCGCTCGCCCACGCCAGCCCCCACCGTATCGACAGCGATGATGTACTTACCGTTGGGGTTCCACAGCTCATCGCACCGGTCGACGATCAGGAGCTTTTTCCCGTCGTAAAAACGGTGGTTGATGGTGGAGGTGATGTTGCCGCGAACGATTCCAAGAAACATGGTTTCACTCCTCGACGTTCAGCGCATCGACGATGCCGATGATCGTGTGGTCGACGGGCACGAAGGTGACGTCGAGCGCCATCGCAGCCTCACGGCCACCCTCGTAATAGACGAGCTCGTCACGCCCGGCCATGCGGGTGGAGTCCGCGCAAACGAGCGCGTTCCCGGCGGGCAAGCCACGCTTGTCGAGGGGACGCACCCAGAGCATCGGAACGCCCTCGAGGCCTAGGCCTTGGAAAAACCCA
>CANMZR010000274.1 GCA_947502375.1 Polyangiaceae bacterium | reverse complement strand
CCGCCGCCGCTGGCCGCTGTGCTGGCCGCTGTGCTGGCCGCTGTGCTGGCAGCCGTGCTGGCCGCTGTGCTGGCCGCTGTGCTGGCCGCTGTGCTGGCCGCTGTGCTGGCCGCGGCTCCACCGGCACCTGTCGGTGCTGCGCCGCCCGTGCTGCCGGTGCTCGCGCCAGTCGTGCTCGCGGCGGTTGTGGTCTCGGTCGTGTCACCACCACCGCAAGCGAGAAGGGTGAGGGCGGTCATCCCAGAAATGGTAATTAAGTTAAACATTTTCATAGTCAGTTTCTTCTTTCGGGAGTCGCGTTGGGTTGGCTTCCGCGCTGGGTTTGAGGGTTTACTCAGCGCGCAAGCGTCGCAAGACTAGCGCTTTTGGATGATGGCCGCCACATCGAGGGAAAAACCCGAGGCCAGACGCTTGGCCTAACGAGCCCGCTTGGGGTACTTTTCTCGAATGGCCCAACCCGGTGCCCCGCTCGCGGCAGTCGCTCTCTTTTTGTCGGCCACCTGGCTTGGTTGTGGTCCCGGCGCGGTTGAGATCCGCCCCACGAACACCTGCGAGGGTGGCAACGTGTCGGATTGCCGCACGCGCTGCGAGAAGAGCGAGGGTTTGTCTTGCTACAAGCTCGGCTGGCTCCACGAGCGTGGTGTGGAGGTCGAACGCGACGTCGAAAACTCCCTGCGCCTCTACCAAAAGTCCTGCGATTCGAACTGGCCGCAAGCCTGCCGCGCGCTCGGTGATCTTTATTGGCGCGGCGAAAAGGTCGTCCTCAGCCGCAGGAAGGCGCTCGAGTATTGGGACCGCGCTTGCGCTCTAGGTCTCACTCTGGCGTGCCCGACGCAGCTCGAACGCGACATCGCCGATGGGAAGCTCCTCGCCGTCCCGCGGAGCAACGGCTCCCTCAGCGTCTCGCCGTCGCCCAACTATCAAGGCTCGGTCCCCGCGGCCCCCGGCGTGTCGCCGCCCTCCGCGCCTTCGCCGCCCTCCGCGCCTTCGCCGCCCTCCGCGCCTTCGCTGCCCTCCGCGCCTTGAGCGTTCCGGTTCGTGCGCTCGGGCAAGGCGCCGCCAGGCTCTCGGCCAGCACCTTTCAGCGGGGTCTCAGTCGATGGGCAGAGCGACGAAGTAAGTGTGCTCGCCGCGTTGCACTCTGAGGAGCACGGTCGACCCTTTTTTGTGTTCCTCCAGCAGGCTGCGGAGGGCCGCAACGTTCGCGACGGGCTTTCCGGAAACTTCCACAATCACATCGCCCTCGGATAGCCCCTCGATGGGTTTCGTCAGGCCAGCGACGACGGCACCCCCGCCCGCGTGTTCGTCGACTTCGAGGCCAAGCATCCGGTCGCTCTCGGGCTTCGTCGTTTGCGTGCGCGGCTTGGCTCGCTCGCGCTCTTGCAGCTTGTCGAGTGTGGCGTGAACGATCATGGTGTGTCCCGTACGCAATAGGGTGAACTCGACATTCGTACCCGGTGGATGCCTGGCGACGTTTCGTGCGAGTTCCTCCGAGCGCTTGAGCTCAATTCCGTTGACCGCAACGATGACGTCCCCGCTCTGAATCCCAGCGTTTGCCGCCGAACTGCCCTTTTGAACGTCGTTGACCAGGGCGCCTCGGGGACGTTCCATCCCAAGGGCTGTCGCGAGTTCGGGCGTGATGGGTTGAAACGCAAGTCCGAGCTTTCCGCGCTCGACGAACCCCTTTTCCTTCAATTGCGTGACGACGTCTTTCAGCACATCGACGGGAATGGCAAACCCGATCCCTTCGGCGTCGGCGCGGATCGCCGTGTTGATGCCGATGACCTCGCCACGCACATTGAACAGCGGACCGCCGCTGTTGCCGGGATTGATCGACGCGTCGGTTTGGATGAAGTCGTCGTAAGGGCCAGCTCCAATTGTGCGTGCTTTTGCGCTCACGATCCCGAGTGAGACCGAGTGCCCGAGCCCGAAAGGATTGCCGACGGCGAGCACCTGTTCGCCAACCCGCACGGTGTCGCTTTCACCCAGCACCACAGAGGTGAGGGCGCCCGCCGCCTTGACCCTCAAGAGCGCGAGATCGACGGTGCGATCGCTCCCGACGACCTCCGCGGAAACCTCGCGCCCGTCGAGGAAATGGACTTTCACGTCGTCCGCATCGGCGACCACGTGCGCGTTCGTCACCAGATAGCCCCCCTCGGCATCGACGACGAAGCCGGTCCCAGCTCCGCTGCGCTCCTTCGGCATGCGTTGCCGCGGCCCATCCGGAAACAAAAATTCCAATGGATGTCTGATTTCGCGGCCGTTGAACGCCTGGGTCGTGGTGATGCTCACGACGGTGGGTGCGACACGCTCGACCAGGTCCGCGATGCTCGACTGCGTGGGCATCGCCGCTTGTTCGGAGAGTCGAAGGCTCGGAGCAGGCGCGGTGTCGATTTTGCTCGAATTCGGCGTCTTTCCTTGCGTTTCTTGGAGTGAGGCCGGCGGTGCAGCCCCGCAGCCCAGCAGGGGCGCGAGCCACATCGCGGCGAAGGCGGCGTGGGGTAGTCGAAGAACGAACAGCGTGCGAAGGATCTCGGTCATGTTGTCTCTTTCGAACAGCTCAAGGTGGTTGCCCATTCCGCACCCGTCAACCGGGGCAGCACGCGCTCGTCCACGTGTGCCCCATGTCCCGCGGCGAGCAGCCGCCTCCCTTGATGATTGGCAGTCGGTCGGGAAAGCTGTTTCCACCATCGAAACGATACGCGGCTGAAGTCTTTGGCCAATTCTTACGGCAGTCGGCATCGTGCTCGGGGGTCCGGGTCTTCGCGCAGCAAGGACTCGCTCGGGACTCACTCTCCGTCGGGCCGGTCCTCGCGCCTGGAGCGGTGCTATTCGCCGCGCGTCCTTGGCCCATTGGGGAAAGGTGCGGAGGCATCAGCGCGTCGAGGACGCAGCGCTTCTTCGCATCGTCGAACCGCTGGCCGCCTTCGCAAAGCGTCGTCCCCCGAATGCGCACGCACTCGCCATCGCGGACGGCGGTGTCTTCGGGGCACCCGAGCGGCTCGACCGAGCGTGCACAGCGGATGCCAATCGAGGCGCTCCACTCGTCCACGCGATATCGGTTTCGCAGTGTGTTGCGCATCCACTTCGGGAACCGTCGGCTCCAGCTCCCGCCGCGATACACGTACTGATGTCCGCTCCGGATTGCGTCGATTTTTCCCTTGGATGGATAGGTGCCGAACTCCGTCTGCGTCCACTCCCAGACGTTGCCGGTCACGTCGCGCAGCCCAAAGGCACCGGGCGCAAACAAGCCAACTTCGCAGCTGCCGAAGGGATGGTGGTAGCAGGCCGTTTTTTCCGTTGGGTCACCCTCGGCCATCGAAAAGCGCCGTTGCTCGCTTCCGCCACTCGCCGCGTATTCCCATTCGCGCTCGGTCGGGAGGCGTTTTTTTGCGAACGCGCAATAAGCGGCTGCTTGCTGGAGGTCGATGCAGTTGATGGGGTGCCTCCCGTGGTCACTCACGCCTTCGTTGCAAAATTGGCGGCCGACATGGCTCTGCGTGCACGCGCCCGCCGTCACGCAAGCGTGATACGCTTCGGTGGTCTCTTCGGTGGTGTCGAAGTCGAATGCGGCGACGATCGCCTCGTGGGCTGGGCACTCCTCCGGGTTACCGCGGTCCGCCGGCGCCCCCATGAGAAAGATGCCGGCCGGGATGCGCATCATGCCGTCCGATGCGGGTGGCGTTACCGGGAGCGGGCTGGCGGTGGTCGTTGACGACGCGCTTGCCGACGCGCTTGCCGACGCGCTTGCCGAGGCGGTCGCCGCGCCGACTTCGGCGGTGGACGCCCACGTGGAGCCGGTTGCGGTCGGACCGCTGGCGGGCGTAGCCGAAGGGGCGGACGAGTCCCCCCGTTCGCCGCCTGGCTGACAGGCGACAAGCAGATGTGCGATGAACAGCAACTTTTTCATTGAATGTGCGCAAGCAACGCGGCGTTCATCGCTTGGAGTGGAGCGGGGCTTTGAGTGTAGAGCTCGAACTGTGCGGCGGCTTGATGCAAAAGCATCCTACCGCCGTCAATCGTCATGCTCGCTCGTTTTTTTCCAGCGCGAATCAACTCTGTGTCGCGTGGTTTGTACACAATATCCATCACGACGAGGTCGCCGTGCAGAGCGTTCTCGCTCACCGGGCTGGCTGGGTCGATGGTGTTCATTCCTAGCGAACTTGCGTTCACGAGAACATCGAACTCCTGGAGGCGTTCGCGATGCTCCCACGCGACAACGTCCACCCCGAGCTCGCCCCCGAGCTCGAGCGCGCGCGCGTGCGTCCGGTTCGACAGCGACACGAAGGCCCCCCGCTCACGCAGTCCGAACGCAACGGCGCGCGCGGCACCACCGGCTCCGAGCACGAGCACCCGCGCACCGGCGAGCGTGCGGGCTTCTTCGAGGGCCCGGACCGCGCCAAGCCAGTCCGTGTTGTGGCCGACCAGTGTGCCTTCGTCGTTCACGATTGTATTCACCGCGCCGATTCGGCCGGCGGTGGGCTCGAGCTTGTCGAGTCGCGCCGCCACGAGCAACTTGAAGGGCATCGAGACTCCGAATCCGCGGATGCCGAGAGTGCGCATGGCCGAGAGAGCGTCGCCAAGCCTGGCTTCGTCGATCTCGAAAGGAACGTACCGCCAGTTCAGCCCGAGGGCCCGGTAGCCGGCTTCGTGCATCGCGGCCCCGAGCGTTACCGCCCAGCGTGAAAGCGAGCCACAGAGCACGATGCGTCCCCCCACGTGACCTCCCCGCGCATCGACCCGTCAGTGCCTGCCGCGATTTTTTTGAACGCACCGAGTGACGTTCGCTTCGGCAACGCTCTTTTGTGATCCGCTGCAGCGCGCAAGCGCAGCCGACGCCTGCCCACAACGTCCGGCCATCGCGGCGGCGATCGCGTCACCGCAGCCGCTGCTCGGCGGCGGTGGCGGTGGTGGCGGTGGCTGACCGTGCCCGGTGTTGCTCGGCGTTGTCACCGATGGCGGCGGCGGAGGCGTGATCGCACCGGTGGCGCCCGTCGCCGTATCGCCGGAGGTGGTATTGCCGGCTCCGGTATCGCTGGCTCGAGGGTCACCCACGGCGTCCCCGGTGCTCGTCGTCGAGGAGCCCGTCGCCGTATCGCCGGCCCCGCTCGATTTCCCCGTAACCACCGGTTCCACGCTCGCTGCAGGCCGCGGTTGGGCGACGGGAATGGTGTTGTCGGCTTGATGTTGGAACAGGTACCAGCCACCAGCGCCGAGACCGCCGAGCAGCAAAAGACCACCGAGCAGCCCCATCACGAGCTTGCCCCCGCCGCCCGACGAAGGTTGTTGGTAAGGCGCGGCTGGAGGGACGTGCGGCATCCCACCGCCGGGCTGCATCCCACCGCCGGGAAGGCCGACGTTCGGCGCAAAGCCACCGCCACCGGCGTGACCCTGCGCCGATGGCGGGATCTGGAACGCCTCGGTCGCCGCGACGTGGGCCGACACCGAACCGCTCTTCGACACGCCGCTCGAGAGCTCTTGGTAAAGCTCCTTCGCGCTCGATTGGCGCTCTTCGGCATTTTTCGACAGCGCGCGCAAAGTCGCGGTTTTCATCGCCTCCGGAATGGCCGCAGCCACCGACCCATTGGTGACCTCAAAGGCAAACGGCCGCACGGTCATGTGCTGGGTCGCCCACTCCCACGCGGTGTTCGCTTTGAACGGCAGCGTGCCGGTCAACATCTCGTAAGCGATGATGCCAAGCGAGTAGATGTCGCTCCGGCGATCGAGTTCTTTCCCCGTGAATTGCTCGGGGCTCATGTACGGCGGGGTGCCGAGTACCATGCCCGCCTGGGTCAGTTTTTGCTCGCGGGCTTGGTCTGCAGCATCGCTGCGTTTCGCGATCCCGAAGTCGAGCACCTTGACAAAGTCTCGCTCGCCGGCGCGCTCCGTGAGAACGATATTTTCGGGCTTCAAGTCACGATGAATGATGCCCTTGTCGTGGGCCTCCTGGAGCGACCCACAGATCTGCTTCATGATGTTGTCAACGCGTTGGGGAGCCATGCTCCCTCCGCGCACGATCACATCGGCGAGCGGCTCGCCATCGACGAACTCCATCGCGATGTAGAGGTCACCTGTCTCGGTGGTACCGAAGTCATAGAATTTGATTGTGTTCGCGTGCTCGAGCCCGACGACCGTGCCGCACTCCCGATGGAACCGGCCTTGAACTTGGGGATCACCCGAAAATTCTTTGAGCAGCGTCTTGACTGCCACTTTGCGAACTGCCGTGCCCATCTGCTGTTCGGCAACATAGACGCGCCCCATGCCCCCCTCGCCAAGAAGACGAAGGATTCGAAACCGCCCGCCCACCAAGGTCCCGAGCATCGGGTCGTCCGACGCCGGTGCGGGCTGAGCGATGCTGGCCCCGCACTTCGCACAAAAGCGTGCTCCGTCGATGTTGGCGTAATCACACGCGTGGCAATTCACTTTATCTCTTCTCCGAGGCGTAGCGGCCCGCTCGCCGAAAGCATCTCGCGGGACGGTCGCAGGGCTTGCACCCGAACGCAAGACCGGTTTCGTGTGCTCAGACGCTTGACACCCCGCGCATCAAACGATACAAGCGCGGCCCCGTCTGTCGGAAATCGAAGCACCTCGAACAAGGTGCGACTGTATCCTACATGCGGACTGTTTCAGACCATGCCTTTGCTGGCATAGCTCAACTGGTAGAGCACCGGTTTTGTAAACCGGGGGTTAGGGGTTCAAGTCCCCTTGCTAGCTCCGCCTGAGAGCCAAAACAGCTCGGGCCGTGTTTTTTTGAAATGTTTTTCGTAACTTCGGAGGCTTG
>CANMZR010000273.1 GCA_947502375.1 Polyangiaceae bacterium | reverse complement strand
GAAAATACCCTGGTGGGCTGCGTTGTGCACGGTGAGGACCGTGCGGATCCCCTTGCCGCGAAGGAGGTGCGTTACGAGCGCGGCCGGCCAATCGTGGACGTGAACGACGTCGAATCCATCCCCCGCGGCTGCGCGTTTCTCGACGTAGGCCGCGACGGCTTGGCAGAACATACCAAACCGCTTCAGGTTGTCCGGGTACGCACTGCCGTTTTCGTCGTAGAGGCCGGGGCGGTCGTAAAGGCCGGGGATATCAAAAAAACAAAGTTGCACTCCGGGGCTCAACTTCGCGTCGAAAACGGTCGCTTCCCCACAAGGCAGCTTGAGTAGCGAGAGCCGCCGGGCCAACATCAGCCCCGCTTCCTCGACCACCTTGTAGTGAGGCAGCGCCACGGTAACCTCATGCCCGAGCCGACTCAGCGTCTTAGAGAGCGCAGCAACCGCGTCCGCAAGGCCGCCCACTTTGGCGACAGGTGCCAGCTCGGAGCTGACCATCAAAATCCGCATGCGAGAGGCCATAGTGCATTCAGAGGCTGGCCGCCATGACTCGCAAGGGCGACCCGGTGCGCGAGCGGGAAGAGAGGTTTGCAGCGCGCCGCGATGGAGTCACTCGTCCGGTGACGCTCGGCCGTGATGCCGTGATGCGCGTTCTCAGGGTCCCGCCTGAACTCGCGGGAATGCGGCTCGATCGTTTCGTGCAGACGCAACTGCGAGCCACCAGTCGCACGCGGACCCAGCGCATCGTTGAGCTCGGGGCCTTCCGTCCCGACGGGGCGGCGCTTAAAAAAAATCACCGGGTTCGCTCCGATGAGCGGATCGCGCTCTGGCGCGAGGCCTGGGACGAGACCTTTACGGACGTGGAATTGCCGGTGGTTTACGAAGACGACGCGCTCATCGCCATCAACAAGCCGCCCTATGTTGCGGTGCACCCAACGGCGCGCCACAACCGGAGCACGGTGACGTCCTTGCTTGCGGTTCAGCGCCCGAAGGACCGTTTGACGCTGCTGCATCGCATCGACCGCGAGACGAGCGGCGTCCTCTTGCTCGCCCGCACCCGGGCTGCCGACCGTGCGGTGAAGGCTCAGTTCGAGGAGCGCAAAGACGTGCTCAAACGTTACCTTGGCTTCACCTGGGGAAAGCCAGCCTGGCAGCGCTTCACCTGCGAGCTGCCGCTCGAGCTCGATCCAACCAATGGCACGCGCGTGAAGATGCGTATCGCGGCCCCCGGCGGCGGACTCGAGGCCGGTACGACCTTCGAGTTGCTCGAAACACGTCGGCAAAAGGCCCAGGATTACTCGCTCTTTCGCTGCACCCTTCACACCGGACGACAGCACCAGATCCGCCTCCACCTGAGCGCGCTTGGACTACCGATCGTCGGGGACAAACTCTACGGACCGGATGAGGCGTTGCACCGCCGTGCCGCCGACAACACGTTGAGCCCGGAGGACCTCGCGAAGCTCGAACTCGGGCGCCACGCCCTGCACGCCGCGGAACTCGAGCTTGACCATCCGACCGATGGCCGGCGCATCCGAATCGAAGCGCCGCTGTTACCGGACATGGCCGAGTTTTGGGACGGCCTACGGTGACGATTCGCCGTCCGACTTGGGGCCGCACCAGAACCGCCACGAGCTCGGCTCGGACCCAGTCGTGGCAACGACGCGGCCATTCGCGGCGAGATGCCTCAACACGACAAAGAGCGCGTCCACCTCGTGGGTGCCGAGCGCCTCGGCGAGTTCGCGAACCGTCAGCGAGGCCCGCTCCGACTCCGGCATGATGGCGAGCGCACGGTTTTGGAGCAGGAGGACCTCGGCCGCGGCCCGCTTGCCCGACTCCACGGCCGGCTGGTGATAGGCATTCAAATTCACAAGCTCCGCATAGAGCCCGACGGCACGTTCGTAGAGCGCGATGAAAGCCCCGAGCATCCGTGCGTTCACCCTCTCAAAGGTCAATGTCAGCGATGGTTTCTCGCGGGCTTCGAGGGCCCGGCGCGTGCCTTGCAGAAACGCCGACAAGTAGTCTCCGCTGGTGATCCCGGGCTCGACTTCGAGGCTCGCGCCGTCGCGATCTTTGAGAATTTCGACGAAGGTAACGAAAAATTCATCGGGTCCATCGAGCAACTGCTGCACGTAGGCGTGCTGGTCGGTGGCGCCCTTGTTTCCGTAAACGGCCAGCCCCTGCGACACCACGTTTCCGCCGCGATCTTCGCGTTTCCCGAGGGACTCCATCACGAGCTGCTGCAAGTAACGCGAGCTCAGCTGCAGGCGGTCCTTGTACGGCAGCATCACCATCGCGCGACCCCCGTTGCCATCGCCGAGCGCGTACCAGATACAGGCCAGCAAGGCCGCTGGATTGAAAAACACATCGGCACAACGGGTGACGCGATCCATGTAGGCGGCACCGGCGAGGAGGGCCTTGACGTCCACGCCCGAAAGCGCAGCCGGCAGGAGACCCACCGTCGACGTCACGCTGGTGCGACCACCTACCCAATCCCACATCGGCAGGCGCGCGAGGAATCCGGCGGCTGCGGCGTGTCGGTCGAGCTCGCTGCCAGCTTGGGTAATCGCGACGGCGTGAGGTCCAAACTCAAGCCCTGAGCGCCGATAAGCGTGGCCCAGTTCGAGCATGCCATTGCGGGTTTCTTTGGTGCCGCCGGACTTCGATATGACGACGACCAAGGTGCGTTCGAGCTCGCGTCCAAGGCGCTCGATGAGCCTGTCGAAGCCATCGGGGTCCGTGTTATCGACGAAGTGCAAACGGAGCGGGGGCGATGGCGCGGCCAAAGCATCGATGACGAATTGCGGACCTAGCGCCGAGCCGCCGATCCCCACGATCACCGCGTGCTGAAAGAGACCCCCGCACGCGGGCGCGACGGCCCCCGAGTGGATGCGCCCTGCAAGCTCGACGACGCTCGCGATGGCCGCTTCGATTTCGGCACCGATCGCCGCATCCGGCGCGAGTTCTGGAGCCCGCAACCAGTAGTGACCAACTCGTCGCTGCTCGTCGGCGTTTGCGAGCACGCCGCCCTCGAGTGCACGCATCGCGTCGAGGGCAGCGTGGAGCTTCGGTCCGAATGCCGCGAGTGTGGAGCGTGCCAACCCCGCGCGACTCCAGTCGAGCGTGAACGAAAGCCCGGGATCGTGAAACGAATGGGCCTCAAATCGCTTGAAAGCATCGACGGTCATGGGCCTATGAATACCCACCTTGCCCCGACGCTTCAAGCACGCGGCATCCGATCGGATCCTCGCGGAGTCCATCGAAGCGAGGGGTATTTCGACTGATATTGACTCGGCCACCTGCTGTTACTTATTTTTCGATTCGAACGAATCGAGGCACTAGGCGCACAATGCGACGCTAAAAAACTCAACGAAAACATCGATGCGTGAGGTCTTCCGCAGTCGGCGCCTCGGCCACGCAGACGGAAGCTCCGGGCGCGAGACGTCTGCCCGGGCAAAGCGCCAGATCGCTTGCCATAGAACGCCTTAATTCGCTGCGCTTTCGCTCCTGGAGCACCGGATCGATAAAGCCGAGTTCCCGCAGTTCGAGTTCGACGATGCGGTCGAAGATCCTTCCGCAATCCGCTTCGGTGGCCAGCGTTCCCGGGCAGGCCGTGCTCGCCATGACGAGGACGCCGTAACCCAAAACTCGGCAGCACCAATTCATCCGGCGCTTCATCGCCAAAACCTCACGCGCACGGAGACCGAAGAGCGCACGGGCTTGCCAGCCGGATCCAACGCCGGCGAGTAGGTCATAGCGCGCGCACACTCGAGAGCCGCGCGACCAAACCCGAAGCCGGGCTCCGCCGTGACCGTCGCGCCCTCCAAGCGACCCGCCGCGTCCACGGTGATCTGCACCACGACAGCCTCCTCATCCGCAGCTTCGGCGGCGGCTTCACGCGGCCACGCGCAGTGGCCACTCGTGCGTACGAGGATGGCACGCGAGGCCGGGGAGGCCGCGG
The DNA here is from genome assembly GCA_947502375.1 of Polyangiaceae bacterium. Lineage (GTDB taxonomy): Bacteria > Myxococcota_A > Polyangia > Polyangiales > Polyangiaceae > SYFR01. The sequence goes on along the minus strand of CANMZR010000273.1, from coordinate 2,849 downwards.
GCACCGAGGTGGCCCGCACGGGCGCGGGCTCTGGAGTCATCGCCTCCCGGGCGTGAGACCCGACCTCAGCCCCTTTTCCGTCGATGCGAGTGCTACCGCCCGCGTAGCCGGCTTCGTTTCCAACGACGAACGTCTGACCCGTAAAATCAGCCGGAGCAGGCTCGTCCGCGGCGGTCAGAACCTGACCGGCAGCCGCGGCAACGGGCTCGACGGCGGGGTGGAGCGTTGGCCGACGGTGTTCGTGTGAAGGCGGCTCACGCGGAGCCTCGACGGACACGGCCCGGGGACGCACGCCCGCAGGCGGCGCTGGGATTGGCGGCGTGGGCGTGGGCGAACTTGCCGGCGGATCCTGCGGCAACTCGATGGCTTCGGTACGCATCAGCTGAGCGTGTACGCGCAGCGAAACTTCGGAAGCCCAGGTCTCGAGCGACGGCCCTCCCGCTCGAGCCAACAGGAGTGGCAGCGCATGCACGCCAAGGCCGAGGAAGATCCCAAGCCACACTCCGCGAGCGCGCCGCGGAGGAACCGTCGCAAACACGACATCGACGATTCGCTCGGTGGCAGCGCTCATCGCGGCTCCTCCGAAGAAACGCCAAACGCAACGTGGGCGATGCCGGCACTCTTCAGGACGTCGAGGATATGGAGGACGCGCCGATGGGGCACGTTGCCGTCGGCGTTGATCACGGCGCGTATTTCAGGATCGCGCTTTTGCCATTCGCGGGCACGCGCCAAGAGCGCCGCGTCATCGTTCGCAGGCTCGCCGTTCAGCAACGTCGGCCCCGTCACCGGAACGATGAGCGACAGCACGATCTGCACGGCCTCACTGTGAGCGGCGTGCGGCAAGTCGAGAGGCACCGCCGGCGCCACGACCATCTTTGCCGTAACGATGAAAATAATCAGCAGAACGAGAGTGACATCGACGAGCGGAGTGACGTTGATGCCGGTGATGAGCCCACCGCGGTTCGGGGAAGTTCCAGCCATCAGCCCGCGTCTCCTGCCGCCGAAACGCGAGCCCGCGGCGGCTCGAGCCTGACTTCGGCGGACAAGTACGCCAGCACCAACTGACTGAGCGCATCGACACCCCCGAGAATGCTAGCGACCCGCGTTTGGAGGTAATTGTAGAGCGCCACGGCCGGGAGCGCGACCGCAATGCCAACCGCGGTCGCGACGAGCGCCTCGGCGATGCTGCCCATCACCACTTGCGACGCGACCTGACTCGCCGAGCCACCGGCAACGGCGTGCCCAGGGGCTCCGTGACCAAGCTCCGCGAAGGCCTGGATGATGCCGATGACCGTGCCAAAAAGACCAACGAATGGCGCGTTGTTACCCACCGTTCCGAGGTACGCGAGGCCTTTTTCAAGGCGCGCCCGCTCGAGAGCGAGGGCGCTCTGCATGGCCCTATCCGCCGCGACGGGACCGAGATGGGCAAGCCTCAAGCCAGCCCGTGCGACGATGGCACCCACCGCCTGCGACTCAGCCAACTCCTGGATGGCACCCGAAATATCCGCGACCGCGAGGCGCGCATCGATGCGCTCAGCAATGGCCTGAACGTTCACTGTTTTTTTGCGAAAAGCGAGCAGCCGTTCGAAGGCCACGGCGAGACTCGCGACACTCAGTGCGAAGAGCAACCAGAGCACCCACGTCGCCCCCGCCCGAACAAAAAAAGCCTGGATGGCTTCACTCGTATTCATGGAATCGCCTTTCGCGTTGGGCACTCACCGTCGCCCTGAAAATCACCGATGGTTCGTGCCTGTAGCTCCACCCAATCGGCCACAAACTCGAGCGGAACCATGCCACCCGAGACGTTGTAAGTCGGTGCCCGAAAGACGTCGGAGGCCTTGGTCTTCGCGAGCTCGGCGAGATCGACTCGCCCGTCGTTATCGAGATCGCAATCCGCGAGCCACTGCGCGCGCCGCTCGGTCAATTCCGCGCCCTGAGTGACGTTGTTGAAGAACCAATGATCGCCGTGAATCGTTGGTTTTACCTGCGCCGAGCCGCCCGCAGGCACGGAGAATCCAGCGTCCCCTTCACTCGGCGCGCAGTCGTCAAAAGAAGTCCCAGCGGCGAGCGCGAACTCGAATGCGATGGTCTTCGCGGGCACGCAGACCGTCGCGTCCTTGGGATTGCAAGACTGACCCGTTGGCTTGTCGATGCGACCGCGAACGAGCAGCGAGTAGCCCTGGCTGACCATGCGCTCACGGTCTTCGGGCGCCAACCCTTCAGCGGCTGCGGCGGAGCCCGTGGCGTTGGGTAAATCGAAGCCAACGCGATCCCAACGAGCGGCGGAGACGTCCGAAAAGTCCGCGACCACGAGGCCGTTTGTCGGCACATGGGTCAGGTCGACCAACGTCACGGCAGGTGCGGAGAGCTGGTCGTCCGGGGCGGCCGAGCGGGTCGCTCTAAAATTTCCGAACGCCACGACGAAAGTCTCATAGGTAACGGTCCACCCATCGACGACGTTCTCGCCTCCAGTGCCTGGAGTGAGTCCCTCGGTAACCGAGCCTTCGGGCACGATGAAAAGTTGTAGGGACCCGCGCCCTGCCGCGCCACCGGTCCCATCGCCGCAGCCTGCCAAGGCCGCTAACGCTCCCGCGCCCACCACCGTAAAAACCTTGCTACGGAGGATATTTGCAGCGAATTCATTCAGTTTGAGTTTCATTTTTCTCTTTCAGGATTCACACGAATCACGAGCAGTTGCAGCGCGAATCGCCGGCGACGGTCGACGTCGGTCTCACGGGAACACACCGCCTACGGCTCACTCGACCAACCAAAAGACGGCTGGTGCGTGGCCGTCATGGCGAGCACGACCGCACTATGGGCGCGGGACTCCGCCGGCACGACGAGTGGGT
>CANMZR010000272.1 GCA_947502375.1 Polyangiaceae bacterium | reverse complement strand
CTGCAAAATAGTGGAGGCCTGCGCGCGCGAGTGCACGCGATTCGGTCACACACCGTTCGAGCCACGGACGTCCGGCTCCGTACACGAATGGTAGGGCCAGCCGCCGCGCCGCGAGATCGACGCCCACTCGGGAGCGTCCAAAAGTGCGTGGCCATGCGCTGAAGGTCCACTCATTCTTTTCGATGCAAGCGGCTAGAAACGCGCCTGCAACCTTCCCGTAAAGGATCGCTTGCGCGATGCCTTCGCCAAGGACGGGATCGATGCCCGCCGCTTCGCCCACGAGCACCACGCGGTTCGTTGCGGTTGGCTCGTGAGGATGCAGCCCCCGCTCCGCGAAGCGCTTCAGATGCGGTGCAATCGAGGGGTTGCCCGACGCTTCGAGGCCATCCAGAGCGCCGGCGCGTGGGTCGCAGAAGCCGAGTCGTAGGAGTTCATCCCCGAGGAGTGTCGCGACTTCGGGCGCCTCGTCGCGCAGCGCCGCCACGCCGTGGGTCACGCGGTAAATGCCGCGGCACGCCATCGATTCGCCACCGACCAGGGTAGGGAAGGACCAGCCGTACCCCGGATAGCGTCGATCCCGCAAATCGAACCAAAGCACGTCGTCTCCCCCCATGTCGGTGCGGTCCGCATCGCACCACGGCGTGTCGACTTCGACGGCTTGAGCGTAGAGCGCCCCGCGACCTAGCTTGAGCTCGCGCCGCACGCGGCTCCCCACGCCGTCCGCCCCCACGAGGCACTTCGCAGTCAGAGTCCCCGCGCTCGTGGCAAGGACGAGCCCATCGGGCACGCGCCTGAAGCCCTCAAAAGCAACGCCGGTCCTCACCTCGATCCCGCGTGCCACGACTTCGGCCAAGAGCGCCGTATCGAACTCGTGCCGCCGGACGACGCGCCCGATCGGGTGCGGATGCCGTTCGAGCAAGCGTCCTTCACCCGTGACGACACCCAAGGCGCGGATCGGGGCGCTTGGGCAGCGCACCTGGACGCCGATCGCCTGAAGTGCCCTTTCGGCGCGCCCCGCAATGGCACCCGCGCAAATCTTTTCGCGCGGAAAAACCGCCTTGTCGATGACGAGAATGCGCGGGCACCAGGAGCGCTCGCGAAACGCCGCCCACAAAAACAACGCGGTGGCGCACCCCGAAGGGCCGCCACCGGAGATGACCACGTCGAACTCCGACGCGCTCACAGGACGGGGGTGCCGCTCACAGGACGGGGGTGCCGCTCACAGGACGGGGGGGCCGCTCACAGGACGGGGGGGCTCAGCTCTCCTCGAACTCGGCGTCGATCACGCCGTCGTCCTTGCCGCCAGCGGGAGCCGCCCCACCTTTCGCGTCACCGCCCCCGGCGGCGCCACCCGCGCCCGGGCCAGCCTTCTCGTACATGACGCTGGCAATGCGATGGGCTTCCTTCTCGAGGCGCTCGTGCGACGCGCGAATTTTGTCATCGTTCTGCTCTTCGATCGCCTTGCGCGCCTCGGCGATGACCTCACGGATTGCTGTAGCGTCCGCCTCAGGGATTTTATCCTTGTTATCGGTCAAGTTGCGCTCGAGTGTGTAACACATGTTGTCGAGTTTGTTGCGCTGCTCGACTTCTTCGCGCTTCTTCTTGTCTTCGGCCTCGTGCTCGGCGGCCTCATTCACCATGCGCGAAATCTCGTCCTCTTTGAGGCCCGAGCCTTCCTTGATGGTGACCTTGTGTTCCTTGCTCGTCGCCAAGTCTTTGGCGCTGACCGTGAGAATGCCGTTCGCGTCGATGTCGAAGGTGACCTCGACTTTCGGCATGCCGCGCGGCGCTTGCATGATGCCATCGAGGGAAAAAGTGCCGAGGCGGCGGTTGTACTTGGCCTCGGTGCGCTCGCCTTGCAGGACGACAATCTCGACGCTGGGCTGATTGTCCGCGGCGGTCGAGAAGGTCTCCTTCTTTTGGGTGGGGATTGTGGTGTTGCGCGCGATCATCACGGTGGTCACGCCGCCGAGGGTCTCGACGCCGAGGGAGAGCGGCGTCACGTCGAGGAGCACCATGTCCTGCACGTCGCCTGCGAGCACGCCAGCCTGGATGGCGGCGCCGATGGCGACCACTTCGTCCGGGTTGACCCCGCGATGCGGCTCTTTGCCGAAAAAGTCCTGAACGAGCTTTTGCACGAGCGGGATGCGTGTCGAACCACCGACGAGCACAACTTCGTCGATTTCGTTGGGGGACTTCTTCGCATCCGCGAGCGCCTTGCGGACGGGTTCCATGGTGCGCTCGAGGAGCGGACGGACCATCTGCTCGAAGCGCGCGCGGGACAACGTCTGCTGAAGGTGTTTTGGCCCACTGCCATCGGCCGTCAGGAACGGCAGGTTGATGGTGGTTTCCTGGGCGCTCGATACCTCGCGTTTGGCTTGTTCCGCGGCGTCCTTCAGACGCTGGATCACCATCTTGTCCTTGGAGACGTCGAGGCCGGTGTCCTTCTTGAATTCGTCCATCAGCCATTCCATGATCACACGATCGATGTCATCTCCGCCGAGGTGCGTATCGCCGTTGGTCGAGATGACTTGTACGACGTTGTCGCCGACCTCGAGGATCGAGATGTCGAAGGTGCCGCCACCGAAGTCGTAGACCGCAATGACCTCCTCCTTTTTCTTGTCGAGGCCGTAGGCGAGGGCGGCCGCAGTCGGCTCATTGACGATGCGCTTCACGTCGAGGCCCGCAATCCGGCCGGCATCCTTGGTTGCCTGGCGCTGCGAGTCGTTGAAGTAGGCCGGGACCGTGATGACGGCTTCCGTGACGGCTTCGCCGAGGTAATCCTCTGCGGCCTTCTTCAGCTTCTGCAGCACCTTCGCGCTGACTTCCTGAGGGGAGAGTTGTTTTCCGCGGATGTCGAAGGCGGTGGCACCACCGGCGCCCCGTACGCAGTTGTACGGCACCTTCGAGGACTCGAGCTCGGCCTCTTCCCAGCGCATCCCGATGAAGCGCTTGGCCGAGTAGACCGTGTTCTCCGGGTTCGTGACGGCCTGGCGTTTGGCGATTTGTCCGACGAGCACCTCGCCCTTGTCGTCCCACGCGACGACCGAAGGTGTCGTCCGCGCACCTTCGGCATTGACGATCACCTTCGCCTCTTTGCCCTCCATGATGGCGACGACGCTGTTGGTGGTTCCGAGGTCAATTCCGATGATCTTGCCCATGATTCCGTTGCCTTTGAGTAACGTTACAAACGAGGGTTGAGGGTCCGCTTCGCGACTGAACGCGGGCTCGTAGCACAGCTTTGCCCGTGAAGGTCCGTTCGTGAGCGCAAACTAACCACGGCTGTTCGGGCGTCAACGCCGAGTTTCTAAATGACGTTCGTGGCGCCGGAAACGCGCCCCCGGGGTTCAGGGACCGATGCCTCGCTCTGAAGGGCTTGCGGAGCGTCCTCGGACCCTTTGAATACGAATCATCCGAACGGAGTTGCGGAAGTTCGAGGCTTGGACTAACAACAACCGCCCCAGGATTCGACGGAGATTCAAAGTGAAAGCCGATATTCATCCCGCGTACAGCAAGGCCACAGTCAACTGCGCTTGCGGCAACGTCATCGAGACGTTCTCGGCGCGTGGCAGCTACTCTGTCGACGTTTGCTCAAACTGCCACCCCTTCTATACCGGCAAGCAAAAGCTGATGGACACCGAGGGTCGCGTCGATCGCTTCCGCAAGAAGTACGAAAAGAAGCCCGCAAAGGCCTGAACGGCCCCGGTGCGGCGCGTGGCCTCGTTGCCGCGAGTTTCCTCGTTGCCGCGCGTGGCCTCGTTGCCGCGCGTTTCCTCGTTGCCGCGCGTGGCTTCGGCGTCCTTCGGTGCGTTGCGCGCGCCGTCCTTTTCTGCACCCTGCAATCGGAGCGGGTGGGGCGCTCACCATGCTTCTTGACCCGGAAGAGGGCTGAACGTCGTAGACTCCGCCCTCGACCGACGACGCCATGCTGCCGATTGAAAAGCTCGAGACCCTGACGCGCCGTTTCGACGAGCTTCAAGAGCTCTTGTGCGCGCCCGTCGTCCTCAGCGATCCGCCGCGCTTGCGTAAGCTCAACAAGGAGCGCGTCGACATCGAGCCGCTCGTTATCGGTTTTGCAAAGTTGCGGTTGCTCGAACGGACGATGGCGGATGACCGTGCGGCCTTCGCGGATCCCGAGCTTCGTGAGCTTGCGGAGCTGGAGCTCGCCGAGCATGCGGCCGAGCACGCGAAGATCGAGGCGGAACTCGAGGTGCTGCTCCTCCCAACGGATCCCAACGATGAGCGCAACACCGTCCTCGAAATTCGAGCCGGGACCGGCGGCGAGGAAGCCGCGCTCTTTGCTGCGGACCTCTTTCGGATGCTGTCGCGTTACGCTGAGACACGTGGCTGGAAACTCGAGGTCTTGAGTCGAAGCGACGCGGCGGCCGGTGGTTTCAAGGAGATCATCGCGCTTTGTAGCGGCGAACGGGTCTACTCCCATCTGCGGTTCGAAGCCGGCGTGCACCGCGTTCAGCGCGTGCCGGCGACCGAGGCGCAGGGGCGCATCCATACTTCGACGGCGACCGTTGCCGTCTTGCCGGAGGCCGAAGATGTGGAGGTCGAAATCGACGAGCAAGATCTCGAAATATCGATCGCGGCGTCCGGCGGGCCAGGTGGCCAAGGGGTCAACACCACGAACAGCGCCGTGCAAATCCGTCACAAGCCGACGGGCCTGATTGTGAAGTGTCAGGACGAGCGTTCGCAGCACAAAAACAAAGCGCGCGCGCTCAAGGTCTTGAAGAGTCGCTTGCTGAACCTCGAGCGAACGAAGCAAGAAGAAGCGGTGACGGCGGAGCGTCGTGGCATGGTCGGCTCGGGCGAACGCAGCGAGAAGATCCGCACTTACAATTTTCCGCAGAATCGCGTGACGGACCACCGCATCAACCTCACGTTGCACCAACTTGACCGCGTGATGCAGGGGGAACTCGACGAGCTCCTCGGTGCGCTGCGTGCGAATTGGCAGGAAGCGCTCATTCGTCAAGCGAACGTCGGGCCGCTCGGAGCCTGAGCTTGCGGCGGCTCGGTTGGAAATGTGCTCGGGGCGCCGATTTCGTGAAATGCGATGAAACGTCGTGACGACGATCCCTCGAGTTCCCACCCAGGGTGGGGGTCCGCTCGCTCCTTGGGCCGCAGCAGCGTCGCCAGAGGACGGGACCCATGGGGTGTGGCCCCATGCCGAAGCGCTGTTCGTCGCGCTCGTGCTCGTGCCGACGAGCTACCCGCGAAACCGTTTCTTCGAGATGTATCGGACGCCTGGAGCTAGGCGGGCACGGCGCCGAGCAGCGAAAGTGCGGTCCATCCTGATGGAGCTCAGCTCGTGGGCAAGTGATGTTTCCGTCAGCCCGTGGGGTGGGGGCTTCGAGCTGTCTTACTCCATGCGAGAGCTCGTGGCCGTCCGTCGAGTGCGCGTCGATGCGCTCGAGTTGGCGCTGCTTGCCGCTCTTTTGCGCCGAACTGCTGCGGCCTCGAGCATCGTCGTGCCGTTGTTCGTGGCCGCTGGGGAGCCGGCGCTCGAGGCACTCGCTCCGGTGCTCGCACGGCTGCTCGGCCCGCGCTGAAACGGGTTGTGGCTCCTTGATGGGCATCACCCGCGTCGGGTCAGCCGAGGCGTGCCGCGGACGCTGCGCTCATTCCTTTTTCGCGAGCATGATCATGCGCGGTGATTCGCTTCCAAAGTACGCTCCGCGGTGCGCACGGTGGCCACTTACCTCGGTCACCGTAAGGCCGGCTCCCTGCATCATGATGCCGAGTTCGTGAGCTGTGTAAAGACGCAGGGAATATTCAACTTCGCGAGCACGGCCACTTTCGAAGATCACCATTCGTTTGCAGTGTAGGCGGCTCGTGAAGAAGTCGAAACGCACCTCATCCATGCAGACGCAGCCCGGTTTGTCGAACCACGCCGTGCTCGGTGTGCGCGGCGCAATGAAATCTCGATTCGTGAGATCGAGCAGCAACTGACCGCCGGGTTTCAGCGCACGAGCCATGCGGGTCAAGACGGTGAGGTTGCTCGCGTCGTCGAAGTATCCGAAGCTCGAGCCCCAGCAGTAGATCCCGTCGAACGCGGCCTCGAGCTCGATCTGGCGCATGTCGCCCTGAACGAAGCTCACGTTCTGGCTGCGCTTCTCGTTGTAAAGTCGCGCCAGGCCGAGCAGCGTAGTCGACAGATCCACGGCGACCACTTGGTAGCCGCGCGAAGCCAACTCGACGGCATGGACACCGTGACCGCACGCGAGGTCGAGCAGCCGCGCGCCCGGCGGCAGCCGCAAGCTTTGCTCGATGAAACTGGATTCCCGCTCGACATCGCGGCGCTTCGGATTGTCGAGAGTGCGGACCATCTCGTCATCGAACAACTCGGACCACCACGCGCGCTTCTGTTTGGTGGGGGGCTTGACGGCGGCCGTCGGTTCGGTTTCAGCCAGCCGCGGCTCGGCGGCTTTTGAAGACGCGGCGAGTGGGCTTTCGAGCGGGGCCGGCTGCTTCTCGGCAGTCCCCGGATTCGATGGCGGCGGCTGCAACGGGCTGGGCCGAGTGTGCAGCAGCGGCGGTGGCTTCGCGTCGGTTCGAAGCGCGTGCGACACGAAATCCCCGGGGAGACTCATCCGCTCGGGCTCAATTTCTTCGAGGCCGTCTGCGTCCAGTTCATGGTCGCCGGGAGAACTCGATGGCGGCACCGCCGGCATGTCACTGACGATGTCGATCGGTCGCGTCATCGCGATGGCCTGAGCGTCGACGATCGGTTGCGCGGTGCGGGGCGCTGCGGGCTCGAGTTGGCCTGGCGTCAGCGATAGCGCGAAGGGTACCGAGGGCTCCTCG
>CANMZR010000271.1 GCA_947502375.1 Polyangiaceae bacterium | reverse complement strand
TAGGGCAACCCTCGAAGCACCTAGCAACATCGTCCACCGCATTGAAAGGACTCCGGCTGCCCGGTAAAGACGGCGGGACCACTCCCGCTCGTGCGGTCCGGACCCGTGCGCCAGTGCACCCGCAGCAAACTCGGTGGGTGGCACTGAGTCCCGACTTTCGCGGCGTCAATCCATCGTCTTGCGTACGTCGACGAGGATGTGGTCGGCGTCGTCGATACGGATCAAGCCCTCGCGCGGATACTCGACGTCGAGGATCACGAAGACGGTGCATGCGATGACTCCTGCGAATATCACTTTGTAAATCCAGTTGCGCTCCGGATTCGGTGATGTGCCGTAGCCGAAGAGCAAGGCTGAAGCGATGCAGAGCATCCCGAGCAAAAGGAAAATCGCATGCGGCGGATGGTTCTGATTGGCCGTCACGCGGGTCGTGGTGATGTCAAACATGTCGTTCAATGCAGGCAAAACCACCTGTGTCGCACCGGGGTGGACGTCTGGCCGCTTCAGCGCCGCTACGCTCTTGGTCCAGATCTCGCCTTGTAGCGTCCCCGCCTCGATGCGCTTTGCGAGCAGTCCAGACTCGCCGGCCTGCCCTCCGTAGGTCCCAATGCGCGCATCCGCGTACCGGCGAAACAGCACCCGCAGCTCGGGCTGTGCATCCGTCGGAAGCATGTCGATGCGAAGCCATGCGGTACCGATATCGTTGGCCTCTTCCGAGATGAGATGACGCCGCGCTTCGAAACGGGCCGCAGCCCCCGAAAACGTAAACGCGAGGAGGAGCCCGAGCAGAGCCAAGATGGCGCTCTCAGCGGGGGCGATTCCCCGCGCGAAAGCTTCGCCGTCTCGAGCCAAGTGGCGTCGACCGAGCCGCCTCCCAATCTCGACGAACAGAAGCATCCCGAAGAAGAGCACGACGGCGCCCCTTACACCGAGCAAGAGCGATGACATCGCCCAACCCTAGCGAACTTCAGCGCCCGATGATTGATTGATTCGTCCGCGAGGTTCGCGAGCGATGTCAGGACGTTCGTGTCTCCGGTGCGTGCTCGCAGCGAGCGGGCGAGCCCGGACGGGCCCCGTCCACCCGTGCATTCGACGTGTCGAACTCAGAACCAGCCGCAGCGCGAGGGCTCGACCTCGCCGACGACCCACTCCGAATTGAAGAGGCGAATTCCGGTCGAGAACGTGAACTCCGCAAGGAGCTTCGTGTTCGGGAGAAAGGGCATGATGAGCGTGGCCGCGTTGCTTTCCATAAACGCGAAGACGCCGGGCTTGTCGGAACCGGTGAGCACGCGAATGGCTGTCGCCGCGCCGCGTGCAGAGTTGGTCCCGAAGCACCGCACGCGGAGCCACTCGCGAACCTTCTTCGTCTCGCACTGAAGGAGCGTCGAGTTCGTCACGGTTACCTCTTTGTACTGTCGCCGGTACTCTTCCTCGGTGGGGACGGTCGAGCGCTCGGGAACCGACGTGCCGTAGGGCGGCTCGCCGGCGACCGCCGGAGCGGCAGCACCACCGGACGGCGGCGCATTGAGGACCACCGAGCCACCGTCGAAGAAACCCTTCACCTCCGACTCCTCGGCGCCCTCGGCCCAGCGCGTCTCGAACACGTGCTCGCCGGTCGAGAACCGGTAGATGGCCTTGAGATCGACACCCGGCTCGAAGCGCATGACGAGGCTCGTGACGTCACCGCTCGAGAACACGTGGAACGTGTGCTGCATCGTGTCACCCTTGACGACCGTGACCAATTCCGCCGTTCCACGCGCGGCGTTCGTGCCGCGGCAACTGACGCGCAGCCACTCGCGGACGAGCCGCGTCTCGCAGTCGAGCTCTTTCGCGCCGATGACGTTGGCCGGGGTAAACTGCGACTTGTACTCCTCGACCGTGGGGACGTTCGAGTGCACCCCCTTCTTGATGAGCGGCGGCTCCGCGGCCTTCGCCTGGAGTTCGCCCTTGGGCACCTTCGTGGCCGGAGCCGCCGAAGCCGAGGCCGAGGCCGCCGCGGACATCGCTGAAGACGCCGGTTTCGAGGAGCTCGACGTGCCCCCGTCGTTGGAGGTGTTGCCGGTCAACTTTCCCTTTTCCCCACAACCAAACGCGCTGGCGGCAAGGAGGAGAAGAATGATGTTGTTTTTCATCAAGGCTAAGCGAGTAACACAAGTATTCGCGTAGGGGAAGCTCCCGAGCTTCACCAGGAAGACCAGCCATAGCCTGGAGGTCGTCGAACGAAACTCTGGAAACCCCTGAAACTTCCTTGGACAGCGACACGCGCCGTCGTCACGAGCGGCGCCAAGCCACGCAGCCTCGCGGCTTTCCCCACGCGGCGGGTCAGCCGCGAACCTTCGCCGCGGCGTCGCCCGCTGAAGCCAAAGAAAGAAGTCACGGAGTCGCCTTTGCAGAATGTTGAAAAACACCAGTGCGGGCCCCACGTCGCATACGTCACCTTTTTTCCGGCGGGCATACTCCTTCGGTGAAGCTCGTACTGGCTTCGTGGTAAGATTTAGGGATGCGCCGCCGCCTCACCGTCGCGCTCTTGTGGCTGCTTGGGTGCGGAGAAAGCGCACGGGAAGCTGAAGCGCGCGCCGTGGCAGGTGGTGGAGGAGCCGGTGGAGGCGGCGGCGGGCAGGCGCACCCCGAGACGTGTCCAGCAACACCGAGTGCGAGACGCTGGGACTTGCAGGCGGCGCCTTTCACGCTCGAGCCGGGCTCCGAGAAGCTCGACATCGCGCCCATCCAGATGAACAACGACACGCCCGTTGCCGTTCGACGCTTTGACTGGAACTCGACTCCTGGCCTTCACCACGCGACGGTGAACGCCCCGGTCCCGAGCCTCGCCTTCGCTCCTCCAATCTTTGGAGTGAACACCCTCGCGGCGACCATGTCGCACTCGCTACCGTGCGGGTACGGCCTGATGCTGGACCCGCAGCAAGTCCTCTTCGCGTCCTATCATTACGTCAACGCGAGCACGACGCCCCTTACGGCCCATATCGGGCTCACGCTGTTCACGGAGGACCCCGCTACGCTGACGGCGGCCGCGATGATGATGTTGGTCATCACCGACTTTTCCATCCCCGCGCATGCCGCATTCTCGCGCGAAACAGTGTGTACCGTGCCGGACGATGTCACTGTCCTCAGCCTCACGTCGCACACGCACGCGCACGGCAAAGGAGTCGACATTTACGTCGTCGGCGGCGAGCAGGACGGGCGGCTCGCCTACACCACCGACGAGTGGGACGATCCGCCGTGGAACGATCTCGACCCACCCCTCAAGCTAAAAAAAGGCGAAGGCTTTCGCGTCGTGTGCAAGTGGTTCAACGACACCGACAAGGAAGTCGGCTTTGGCTTGACATCGAGCAATGAAATGTGCGCAGCGATCGGACACTACGCGTCGAGCCGCCACCCGATGATCGGCATGTCGTCGAACGGTGCCGAATGCACGACGCAATACCTCGTCCCGCCGCATCCCTGACGTGATCCCCAGCGCCTCGAGCATCGGGAGCGCCCACGTGACGCGCGCCGTCACTTGTCCGCGTGGCAGGCATCGATCATCGGGATGCACTTTTGCAACACGCAGCCCTTACACTCTGGAGTGATCGTCTTCGTTGTGCACGCAGCGGTGCAGGTCGCTTCACAATCCGTGCACACGCAATCGAAGAACGCGTCGTAGAGCTTCTTCGACGCCGGACAGAGCAGGCTCGTGTCGGCGAGTGCCATCTGTGCGAAGCTGGCGCAGTGGAGGCAATTGGCGGGACCGCCCGTGCCCGTCGAGGTCGCCCCGGTTGCCGTGCTTGCGCTCGCATCCGAGGACGAGGCGGTCGCGGATGCTGAGCTCGAGGCCGCGAGATCGCTCGACGTCGCCCCGCCCGCCGTTGCCGTCGTGGTTGGGGTCGAACCGCCGTCGCCCGCGGCCATGCCGCCGCCCCCGCCCCCGCCAGTGGCGATGGAAGAACTCGCGACGATGCCGCTACCCGTAGGTGGATTGGAAGAGTTGCCACACGCGACGAGCGCAACATAAGCGGCTGCAAGGACGAACGTGCGCATGCTCACAGATTACACAAGATCGCGCTCGCTGGGGAACGCCTATGCAGGGCGGTCTCGGAATGCCCGCGCCTCCCGCGACACGGAAGACCCTCCCGAGACCCCGCCGCTTGGGAGCGCTTCAGCGCTTGCGGAAAGGCAACAGCGCACGAACGCGGCCTCCCCCCCAAAGCATGCCGGTCGAAGTTTCGGCGGATGGAGTCGCGGTACCGTTCTTGGTCATGGGTCGCTTGACGGTTCTCGAGAAAGTCGCCGCGGCAGCGTGACATCCACGCCGCCGCGCCGTTTCGTCGGTCAACGCCGCGTCGGAGAATCGAAGCGGTCCGCGTTCATCACCTTGGTCCAAGCGGCGACGAAATCGCGCACGAGCTTCTCTTTGCCGTCATCCTGCGCGTAGAGCTCGGCGTAAGCGCGAAGAATGGAGTTCGAACCGAAGACGAGGTCGACTCGGGTCGCCGTCCACTTCACCGCACCCGTGGCCCGCTCGCGGAGCTCGTAGAGTCCCTTGCCTGCAGGAGCCCACGTGAAACGCATGTCGGTTAGGTTGACGAAGAAGTCGTTCGTGAGGACCCCTTCCCGCTCCGTGAACACGCCGTGCTTGGTACCGCCGTAATTGGTACCGAGCACGCGCATGCCGCCGACGAGCGCCGTCATCTCGGGCGCGGTGAGCCCCATGAGCTGGGTTCGATCGAGCAAGAGCTCCTCGGCGCTGACGAGGTACTCCTTCTTCAGCCAGTTGCGATAGCCATCGTGAATCGGCTCCAGCACTGCGAAGGACTCGGCATCGGTCAGTGCGTCGGTCGCGTCACCACGGCCCGCTTCGAACGGCACCGTGACGTCGAAGCCCGCGGCGCTTGCAGCCTGCTCGACGCCCACGTTGCCCCCGAGGACGATCACGTCGGCGAGGCTCACGCCTACGTCGATCGCAAGTTTCTCGAGCACCCCAAGCACGCGTGCAAGGCGCGACGGCTCGTTGCCTTCCCAGTCCTTCTGCGGAGCAAGCCGGATGCGTGCGCCGCTCGCACCACCACGCAAATCCGAGCCTCGGAACGTGCGCGCGCTGTCCCATGCGGTCGTGACCAAGTCACCGACCGAGAGCCCGCTCTTCGCAATGCGCGCTTTGACGGCGGCGACGTCGTAGTCGGTTTTGCCCGCGGGCACCGGGTCTTGCCAGAGCAAGTCCTCCTGCGGAACATCGGGCCCGAGATAGCGAACCTTCGGACCCATGTCGCGGTGCGTGAGCTTGAACCAAGCGCGCGCGAAGACCTCCGAGAAATACGCCGGATCCTTGTGGAAACGCTCGGAAATCACGCGGTAGGCCGGGTCCTTGATCATGGCCATATCGGCGTCGGTCATGATCGGATTTTGCCGGATGGACGAGTCCTCGACGTCGACGGGCATGTCCTCTTCTTTGATGCTGACAGGCTCCCACTGCCACGCGCCGGCGGGGCTCTTCTTCAGCTCCCACTCGTGGTTGAAGAGCATCTCGAAGTAGCCGCTGTCCCAGCGCGTCGGGTGCGTCGTCCACGCGCCCTCGAGACCGCTCGTGACCGCTTCGCGCCCGACTCCGCTCCCTTTGGGATTCTTCCAACCGAGACCTTGCTCGACGATGTCGGCCGCCTCGGGGCTCGGGCCGAGCAAGCTCGCGTCCCCGTTGCCATGCGCCTTGCCGACGGTGTGACCGCCCGCGGTCAGCGCGACGGTCTCCTCGTCGTCCATGGCCATGCGCGCGAACGTCAACCGGACGTCTTGTGCCGTGATCAGCGGATCGGGCTTCCCGTGGACACCCTCTGGATTGACGTAAATTAAGCCCATTTCCACGGCCGCAAGCGGATGCTCGAGCGACTCGCGCCCCTCGCCCTCATACCGAGCCGAGGTGAGCCATTCTTTCTCGCTGCCCCAGTAAACGTCCTTCTCGGGATGCCAGATGTCTTCGCGGCCGAAGCCGAAACCAAAGGTCTTGAGCCCCATCGACTCGTACGCAACCGTGCCGGCAAGCAAGATGAGGTCGGCCCAGCTGATGCGGTTGCCGTACGTCTTCTTGATCGGCCAGAGCAGGCGCCGCGCCTTGTCGAGGTTGCCGTTGTCGGGCCACGAGTTGAGGGGCGCAAACCGAAGGTTGCCTGAGCCTCCGCCACCCCGACCATCGGCCACGCGGTAGGTGCCCGCGGCATGCCACGCCATGCGGATGAAGAGCCCGCCGTAGTGTCCCCAGTCGGCGGGCCACCAGGGCTGGCTGTCCGTCATCAGCGCGTGCACATCCGCTTTCAAGGCGGCGACATCGAGCTTCTCGAACTCCTCGCGGTAGTTGAACGCGGCCCCGAGGGGATCGGTCTTTCGGTCGTGCTGATGAAGGATGTCGAGGCTCAGCGCTTTCGGCCACCACCCCACGTTGGTTGCGGCTGCCGTCGTGTTGCCGCCGTGCATGACGGGGCACTTGCCTGAAGCGCCCGGCTTCGATGAATCAGTCATGTCGAGTTTCCTTTCGAACTGGAGGATGGCGCGCCAAGGATCCGAAAAGAACCACGGCCGAACGCCGCGAGATTATTAGCTGCAAAAATCGTCTCCGTCCAAGCGCATCGTCCGGGGCGAGGAGATAGGTTCGCATCCTCCCGCATGCCGCCTCCCTCGACGCGTTTCGAACGGAGGAGTACCGTGCGCACCATGCGTGTTCGACTGCGGATTGCCCTCGCCCTCCTGCTCACGGCGTGCAGCAGCGCGGCCGATCGAGCGAACACCGAAACGCCGATCGACGAGAGCGGCGGCGGCGGCGGCGGCGGCGGCGGCGGCGGAGTCAC
>CANMZR010000270.1 GCA_947502375.1 Polyangiaceae bacterium | reverse complement strand
AGAGTATGTTTTAAGGTCGATATGGGAGCAATGGGAGCGAAAGCCGCCGGCGCGGGCGACCGCCGAGGAGCCGATGGCTCCCGCCAGGACGATGGGACCCTCAGGACCCCAGCGTCCAAGCGCCGTGCTCCCCGAGCCCGCGGGCTAAAGTTCGAGCGCGTCACCGGGACGCCAGGCGTCGATCCGCTCGACGACGTGCGGATGGAGAAGCGCACGAGTGTCATCTACAACACCGATGGCTCGGTCGTCTTCAAGCTCGAGGGCGCTCAGATCCCCGTCGAGTGGTCCCAGCTCGCGACCGATATCGTCGTATCGAAGTACTTCCGCAAGGCGGGACTCTACGGCGACAAGAACCAAGGTGAGACGAGTGTCCGCCAGGTCGTTTACCGAATTGCCCACACGATCCGCGAGGCCGGCGAGCGCTTCGGCGGCTACTTCCAGTCGACCGAGGACGCGAACAACTTCGAGGCAGAGCTCAGCTACTTCCTCATCAACCAATACGCGGCATTCAACTCGCCCGTGTGGTTCAACTGCGGTCTCTGGCACGAATACGAGATCAAAGGCACCGGCGGCAACCACGCCTGGAACCCCGCAGCGCAACCCGGCAGCGACAACGAAATCTACGCGGTCGACCATGCCTACGAGCGCCCACAGTGCTCGGCCTGCTTCATCCAGTCGGTCGACGATGATCTGATGTCGATCTACGAGCTCATCCAACACGAGGCTCGCCTCTTCAAGTACGGCTCGGGCACCGGCACGAACTTCAGCTCGATCCGCGGCAAGCAAGAGAAGCTGTCAGGCGGAGGCACCTCGAGTGGCCTCATGAGCTTCCTCGAAGTGCTCGACCGCGCGGCCGGTGCCACCAAAAGCGGCGGTACGACACGCCGCGCCGCGAAGATGGTCTGCCTCGACATGGACCACCCAGAGATCGTCGACTTCATCCAGTGGAAGGTTCGCGAAGAAAAGAAAGTTCGCGCACTTATCTCAGCCGGTTACTCTGCCGATTTCAACGGCGAAGCGTACCACACGGTCAGCGGCCAAAACTCGAACAACTCCATCCGAGTCAGCGACGAGTTCATGCGCGCGGCCACGGCATCGGCCAGCGGCGCCACACTTCCCACTCTCGGGGGTTCGTCGGCACCATCGGACGTCTGGCACACGCGCGCTCGCACGACCGGTGAGGTCATCGGAACCTACAGCGCATCGGCCCTTTGGCGCACCGTCTCTGAAGCCGCGTGGGAATGCGCCGACCCAGGGATCCAATACGATTCCACGATCAACAACTGGCACACGTGCCCGAACACGGACCGCATTCGTGCGAGCAACCCGTGTTCGGAATACATGTTCCTCGACAACAGCGCATGCAACCTCGCGAGCTTGAACCTCACCAAGTTCCTACGTGCCGACAATTCCTTCGACGTCGGCCTCTACCGCCACGCCACGCGCGTGTTTTTCACCGCGATGGATATCTTGGTCGACCTATCGAGCTACCCGACGGCACGGATCGCGAAGAACTCGCATGACTACCGTCCACTTGGTCTCGGCTACGCCAACCTTGGCACCGCCCTCATGCGCCTCGGCATGTCGTACGATTCGGATGAGGGTCGCGGCTTCGCCTCCGCCGTCACCGCGATCATGTGCGGCCAAGCCTACAAAACGTCTGCAGAAATCGCGGCGAGCAAGGGCGCGTTCAACGGCTACGCCAAAAACGAGGAGCCGATGCTCCGAGTCGTGGGGCAACACCGCAACGCGGCCGTCGCCATCGACCGCAAGAACTGCCCAGACGTTCTTTGGCAGGCAGCGGTCGAAGACTGGGATCAGGCCCTCGAACTCGGCCGCGAACACGGCTTCCGCAACGCGCAAGCGACCGTGCTCGCACCCACCGGAACCATCGGTCTGTTGATGGACTGCGACACGACCGGCGTTGAACCCGACTTCGCGCTCGTCAAGTTCAAGAAGCTAGCGGGTGGCGGTTACTTCAAGATCGTCAACCAATCCGTGCCAGAAGCGCTTCGTACGCTCGGCTACCGCGAGCATGAGGTGACGGAGATTGTCGCCTTCATCTCGGGCACGAACACGCTGCTCACGGCGCCGCACTTGAGCCGCGCGAAGCTCCTCAGCCTCGGGCTGACGAAAGAGGAACTCGCCCAAGTCGAGAAGACGCTACCCAGCGTGTTCGACCTGGGCTCAGCCTTCGCCCCTTGGGTCATCGGCGAGGAAGTCTACGACCGCCTCGGCCTCGCAACCCGCACCGGCAATGCGCTGCTCCAACGACTCGGGTTTTCTTTCGCGCAAATCCAAGAAGCCGCCGACGTGGTCGTGGGTCGCATGACCATCGAGGGCGCGCCGCACCTCAAGAATGAACATCTCACGGTGTTCGATTGCGCGAACCGCTGTGGCCGCACGGGCACGCGTTACCTTCAGCCGATGGCGCACATCAAGATGATGGCGGCCACCCAGCCGTTCCTTTCGGGCGCGATCTCGAAGACCGTCAACCTCCCGAACGAAGCCACGGTCGAAGATGTGGCACACATGTACGAGGAAGGCTGGCGCCTCGGTCTCAAAGCGGTCGCGCTCTACCGCGACGGGTGCAAGGCCTCGCAGCCGCTCTCCAACAAGGCGGATGACGACAAGGAAGCGGATAAGAAGGCGGCCACAACCAAGGCTCTACCGATGGCTGCCGAGAGCGCTGTGCTGATAGCTGCCGAGAGCGCAGGTCGACCAGTCGAGCTGCAACACCCGACCGGCGTTCGTGTTCGCCTTCCTCGCAAACGCACTGGTTTTACGCAAGAAGCGAAGGTGGGGGGCCACAAGATATTCCTCCGCACCGGGGACTACGTCGATGGCACGCTCGGCGAGATTTTTGTCGACATGCACAAAGAAGGCGCAGCGTTCCGCTCGCTGATGAACTGCTTCTCGATGTCGGTTTCGATCGGCTTGCAATACGGCGTGCCGCTCCACACCTACGTCGATCAGTTCACCTTCACGCGCTTCGAGCCGCAGGGCATGGTGGAAGGCCACGACAACGTGAAGATGGCGACGTCGATCGTCGATTACATTTTCCGCGTTCTCGGCGTGGAGTACTTGCAGCGCTACGATCTCGCGCACGTGCAACCGGAACCGGCGATCGCCGATCCGGGCGAGACCGCCACCCACGAGCCCCCTTCACTTCGCGAGGAGTCCTCGAAAGTCACGAAGACGGCGCACGGCCAGAGCGGAGCTCCGAGTGGCATGGACGCGCATCTCGAAGAGATGATGGGCGACGCCCCCGTGTGCGACGGCTGCGGCCACATCACGGTGCGAAATGGTGCTTGCTACAAGTGCCTGAACTGCGGCAACAGCCTCGGCTGTAGCTGATTGCCGATAGCGACTCTGAACGGACGCCCGGCCTCGATTGAGGCGGGGCGTCCGAGTTTTGTAGTGGGCGTGCGAGCCCTAAGCTCAGGGGTGCCGGTAAAAGCGCGGAACGCGACGCGAGACGCTCGTTAGCGTTTCCCAGCCAATCGTGCCTGAGAGTTCGGCGAGCTCTTGCACCGATAGGATGTCGTGGCCAAAACGGCCGCGCTGCTCGCCGAGGACGACGACTTCCTCACGTACCCCAAGGTCCGGAAACTCGGTGACGTCGACCATCGTCAGGTCCATCGACACGTTGCCCACGATCGGCGCGCGCTTGCCGCCGATGAGGACGCAGCCGCGATTCGAAAGGGCGCGGCTGAAGCCGTCTGCGTAACCGATCGGAATGGTCGCGATTCGGCTCGGGCGCGCGGCCTGCCACGTGTGGCCGTAGCCCAGCGATTCTCCTTCCGCCAGGCTGCGCAGGGCGACCACTTCGCTCAAGACACTCATCACTGGCTTCAGCTTCGGGTAGCGGGGATCCCTCGGCATGGGTTCGCTGTTTGCCGGCCCCACCACCGCCGCACAGGGGGGAACGCCGAACAACGCGAGCCCCGGGCGCACCACCTCGAAGTGCGTCGACGGCCAGCGCAGCATCGCGGCGCTGTTCGCAGCATGGCGGAGCGAAACGTCATGCCCCGCCCCGGAGGCCATTTTTAGGGCTGCCTTGAAACGGGTGAGTTGCTCGCGAGTGACCGCGTCGTCCTCGGCGTCCGCGCAGGCAAAATGCGTCATCCATCCCGCCACGCGCAGCTCCGTTCGCTGACCCAAAACGGTGAGCAGATTCGGTAGTTCGGACTCGCGCACGCCGAGCCGACCCATGCCCGTATCCACTTTCACATGGACGTCGAGCGCGCCTTCGATGGCACCTGTCGACACCATGTACCGTTGGGCTCCGGCGAGCGCCTCTATCTGCTCGGCATCGAAAACGACCGGAGTAAGGCCGTGCTCGAGCAACGCTTCGAGGCCATCACGGCGACGGCCGTGCGAACCGCTCATGATCAAAATGGGCACGCGCACTCCCGCGTTGCGAAGTTCGATTCCCTCCTCGAGCAGCGCGACACACACGCCATTGACGCCCGCTTGCTCGAGCGTCGTAGCCACAATCGACCCACCGTGACCGTACGCATCGGCCTTCAGCACCGCCCAAATCTCGGCAACCGGCCGCCCCTCCACGAGGGAGCTGGCGAGCAGACTCGCTCTCAGTTCGTGAAGGTTGTGCCTAAGGTGCGCGAGGTTGATCTCGGCCCGCGTGACACGAGCCGCCTCGGCCGGGGCTGCACGCTTCGGGCGGACGACCCGCGGACCGTCGAGCCCCGCTTCGGAAGGCGTCCCTAGCGCCAGGGCGTCAGCCGCCCTACTGGACACAGGGTCGGACTGCAATTCGGGCGCGGAGGGGGACGGGGAGGGCGGCATTCCAGGCTTCATCGCTACTCAAAATGAGAGACTCGGGGCAACATGCCGGCGTGTCATTGCCGCTCGAGCGCGGCGACCCGTTTCGTAGCATGCAACAGGCGGTCACGCGTTTGACCGTACGTATGGTGAGCAAGCCACCCGCGCCAACACTCCAATCGAGCGGGCGCGCTGACCTCGGACCGCAGATCGAACGCCATGCAGTGCTCGAAGCGCACATCGCCTTCGTAAACCGCCTGAATGTTGGCGCCGCACGACGTGCCGACGAGTCCGACCAGGAGCGAGAGCAAAGCCGCCGGATAGAGGCCCCACGCGCTTAATTTCATGCTAGACCCACGTGTTTCTGAAAGCCTAGCACTCCGCCGTACGAGTAGAAGTGAATCGCGAAGCCGACGAAAATAGCAGTTCGACGCCTGAGCAGGTGGAAACCATCCTCAGCGATGAGCAAGCCCTCTGTGAGCGCGTCGTGGCACACCTTCGCTCGCGGCCCGCATCGAAGCCGCCGCAGCGCGTGGAGGACGACGAGGCGATGATTATGCTTCGTGACCAGATTGGCGTCTCACGTCTTGAGGACCTGCCGGCCCTCATCGCCCAGATGTCCCAAGTGGCTGCGATCGCCGGCCAACGGGGACAAGGCACCGACGAACCCGTCGACCCAAAAAGCCCGTATTTCGGCCATTTACGGCTAGCTGAAGAAAGCCGCGGCGTGCGCGACGTGCTCATCGGCAAGACCACCTACGTGGAGCCGAGGGCCGGGGTACGCATCGTGGACTGGCGCCATGCGCCGGTGAGCCAGCTTTATTATCGTTACGAGGAGGGTGCCGCTTACGAGGAGGAATTCGCCAATCGCGAAGTCGTGGGGCAGGTCCTCACGCGCCGCACGGTCACGATCGTCAACGGCGGGCTGCATCGCATTTGTGCGCCGCAAGGCACGTTCGTGAAGCGCGCGGACGGTAGCTGGCGCGAGCTCATGGCGCAACAGAGTGTCCTCGCCGGTGGGCAAGGAACGGCCGTGCGACCCGAGCACATGCGCGGCGTGATGGGTGCTGGAGGCAACAGCGGCGACCAGCGCGAAGACCGGCATTTACCCGAAATTGCAGCTTTGCTCGATCCGAAGCAGTTCGAGGTCATCTCGAAGCCCGACAGCGGCATGGTCGTTGTCCAGGGTGGAGCGGGCAGTGGGAAAACGACGATCGGCGTGCATCGTATGGCGTACCTCGCGTACCAATCGCGCGCGCGCTTTGCGGCCGAAAAAATGCTCGTCATCGTCGGAACGCCCGCTCTCCGAGACTACATCTCGCAGCTGCTCGAAGCACTCGACCTGGCCGAAGTGAAAGTGGCGACGTTCACCGTCTGGGCCACCGAGCTGAGAAAAAAGAACTTCGACTGGCTCGACGTGCCGGTCGATGACGGAACGCCGGTGGAGGTCTCGCGCCTGAAGACCGATCCGGCACTCTTGCCACTGCTCGAACGCCGCGCTCGAGGTTTTGTCCGCGAAGGTCGAACGAGCGTCCAAGACGCCCTGGCCCTCTGGGCAGAGGTCCTGACCGATCGCGAATCGCTGCGTCGCACGCTCCTCACCGTGCCGGCACCGCGGATGACCGAACAGCAACTCGACCGTGCCTGGCGCCATTGCAGCGAGCGTTGCCCCGCCGTCGCGGAATGGAGCCGCGACGATGGCGCGCGCGACCCACAAGGCGAGGCGATGGAAGGTGCCGACGGATACGAGGAACAGGAGGACGAACGAGCGATGCTCGATCCCGAAGACGACGCCCTCTTGTTGCGCGCTTACCAACTTGTGTGCGGTCCGCTATCGAACGCCGCACGCGGTCAGCCGAAGCGCAAAATGGTGCGCTACGAGCATCTCTTCGTGGACGAAGCTCAGGACCTCGCGGCGGTGGATCTCTGTGTCCTCGCCGACGTGGTGAGCGAGCAAAAAAGCATCACGCTCGCAGGCGACACGGCGCAGCGCCTCCACCTCGACACCGGCTTTAGCAGCTGGAATGAAGTGCTGACGTCGCTGAAGATCGAGCACACCTCGGTCGAGCCGTTGAAGATTGCGTACCGCTGCACGCGCGAGGTTTTGCAGGTCGCTCGCGAGGTGCTCGGTCCACTTGTTG
>CANMZR010000269.1 GCA_947502375.1 Polyangiaceae bacterium | reverse complement strand
TACACTCTTTCCCTACGCGTCACCGGGTCGTCGTTCTGGCAGCTCTGCCCGGCCGAGAGAAGGACCACCGAGAGACCCACACAAAGCATTGTCGATCGAAACATTGGATTCGAACCTCAAATAAAAGACACCAAAGGCGACGTTGAGTACTAAGTTTTGCCGAGGGCTACAAGCTCGGCCGATAAGGCTGCCTACCGCAGCGGAAACCGAAACTCAGGGAACACCCTGTAAAGGCCTCGGCGACGCCTTCGCCGGTGCCCGCCAGCCACCCAGCCGTCATGTCGAAACTCAATCTCACGGAGGTCGCACACGCGCTTCTCGGAGGCAGTCGAGGGCTGCTTGCTGCCGACGACCCAGCGCGTACGCTTGGTAAACGTTTTCAGAAGATCGCGCTGGAAAATACCGAGGCGAATCGGCGGGCGTTCCGGGAGTTGCTCGTCACCACCCCCGGCGCCAGCGACCACCTCAGTGGGGTCAGTTTCTGTGAAGAACTTTTGAACGCTAAAACCTCATCCAACGAGCGTTTTATCGATGTTCTCGCGCGAGAAGGCGTCCTCACGGGCGTGAGGGTGGACCGCGGCAGTCGGCCACTTCCGTTCGCACCTGGTGAAGGTGTCACCGAGGGTCTCGACGGGCTTCGCGAGCGGCTCGACAACCACGCGAAGCTCGGCGTCCGCTTTGCGAAGTGGCATGCCGTCATCGAGCTTGCACCAGGGCTCCCGAGCGAGCTGTGCCTGCGGGTGAACGCCGCCGGGCTCGCCCAGCATGCAGCGTTGTGCCAGGAGGCTGGGATCTTACCCATCGTGGCGCCGGAGATCCTGATGGCGGGCGATCATGGGCTCGATCGCTGCTACGACATCACCCGACGGATGTTCGGCTGCCTCTTCGAGGCGCTCTTCGAACATCGCGTGGCGCTCGAAGGCCTCTTGCTGGCGCCGACGATGGTCCTGCCAGGGAGAAAGGCCAACGACCAATCGAGCGTCGAGGACATCGCCGATGCCACCGTGCGGCTCCTCAAACACGCCGTTCCCGCAGCGGTCCCAGGGATCGTTTTCCTCTCGGGTGGCCAGGGAGAAACGGCGGCGACGGTCCATCTGAACGCGATGAACGTGCGCCACAAAAACCTGCCATGGAAGCTTTCCTTTGCGTACGGGGACGCGCTGGAACAAGCGGCGTTGACGGCCTGGTCGGGGAAAGCGGCCCAGGTCGTGGCGGCCCAGGAGGCCTTCGCGGAGCGCGCGAAACTCAACGCAGCGGCGGCGGCTGGGGCCTATTCGCCGACCATGGAGCCGTGAGCTGCTCGACGCTGAGAGACCCAGCTCAGAGTGCTTCGTGCAACGGTTCGAGCGGCTGCATAAAGAGCTCACACATGCCGCGCACCAGGCTCTGAAGTTCCGGATGCTCTGCCACTCGGGGCACAGCGAGCGCCCGTGCCTTTCGGCTCCGCATTTCCTGCAGCGCGAAGTCTCGTGAGCCGGTCGCGACAAGGAGCTCGATGGCCCGCTCGATCTCGGGCTGGGTGGTCGCGGCTCGTGGACGGTCGAGCAGCTCACGCAGCCAGAGCGCCTCGGCCTTCGACGCGTGCTCGAGAGCATGCACCACGAGGGCGCTGCGCTTTCCCTCAGCGATGTCACTGCCACGCTGTGCCCTGCCCTTGTCCCCGTAAAGGTCGAGCGTGTCATCCTGCAGCTGAAAGAGCACGCCCATGTGGCGCGCCGCCTCCGCAAGACCCGCGCAAACCACTTCGGGCGCGTCGCACAAAATCGCCGCACCGGCCATTGGGAGGGCGAAGAGCCCACTGGTCTTTCCTTCGACCATCGAAAAATAATCGTCGAGGGTGACGACGGATTTCGTCTTGAGATTGAACTCGCGCTCCTGACCGTCGATCACTCGCAAGGTCTCGACGAGGAGCAGCCTCGAGGCCTGCTCACGACGCAAGGCAGGCGCCTCGAATTGCTGTGTGAGCAGAACCGCAAAGTAGAACATCGCGTCGCCGAGATTCACGGCTTGTGGGATCCCGTAGCGGTTCCAGACGGTCATCCGACCCCTGCGAAACAGGTCACCGTCCTGCAGGTCGTCGTGAACGAGGGTGGCGTTGTGCAGCATTTCGCAGGCAGCGCCGAAGGCCACCATCCGCTTTGGGTCGACCCCGAGCGCCTCACCGACGAGGAGCGGCAAGAGTGCACGCAGACGCTTTCCACCCGTCTCGAGGTGGTAGTCGCACATCTCGACAAGCGTCGAATTCGCTGGTGCGGAGTCGCGCATCACACGACCCATCAGCTCTTGCATCGCAGGCCAGTGCTGGTCGCGTAAAAGACGAAACCGCTCGAGCAAGGCCACCGACCGCGTATGAGCGGCGTAAATAGGTGGGATGGTGCTCGCCGCGCGGCGCTGGTTCTCGAGCTCGATGAGCGCTTCTTTTGCAGCCGCAACGCTCACGTTTCGATCGCGTGCAATCCGGTCGGCAACCTCCTGGACGAGCTCACCTGTGGCGCCGGCTTCGACGGCCACGTTTCGGGCGTGCAGGCGCATGTGGCCGCGTTGAATCCCTTCGGCCACCATCGCGCGAAGGGCGCTCAAGTTCTGAGCAAGCCCGACTGCAGCCCCGAGGGCCGCAAGCTCCGCGGCAGCGTTCACGTGAGCAACCCGCCTGGCCACCTTGACGGTCGGATGGACCCGAGCGACCCCGCCCACGGTACCGACCGCGAGCGGCATTTCGAGTACCCCGACCAGACATTCACCCTCCACGCGCCAGCGCGAAAGCGCCGTATAACGCCCATTTCGCGCCGCGTAAGCGTGAGCGCCCGCCTCGACCGCGCGCCAATCCTGGCCGAAAGCGAGCATCACGGAGTCAACGCCGTTCATGATGCCTTTGTTGTGCGTGCAGGCGCGGTAGGGATCGCGCTCCGCGAACACGGACGCCTCCTCAATTCCCCGCGCGAGTTCTTCGGGGCTGTCACAGCCGCGACCCGCCAACGCCGAAAACGGGACGCGACCACGGGCCACAACCCTGCGTCGATCGGTCAGATTCGACAAAATCTTTAACCCCGCTCGACCGGCCGTCAGCTCGCAGAGGCGAGGCGCGATGGCCTCGCACATCGAATTGATGGCATTCGCTCCCATCGCATCACGCACGTCCACCACGAGGTGAACGATCATCATGGGGCCGCACGGATCGATGAAGCCGTCTGGGAGTTCGGTCAGCGGCGCGAGGTGCTGAACCTCGAGGTCGAACGCGCCACCGCCCGCGGCAACGAGGCTTGGATGGCCCTCGTTCGCGGCCGCTAAAAGCTCAGCCTTGGCGGCAAACACGAGCCGCTCCGCCCGCGCGATGTCGGGCACTTCGAGGAGCTGAATCTGACCGATCATGTGGGGCGGTGTGACCTCGCAAGTGACGCCACCACCCGCGCGCAGCAGCTTCGCGGCAAAGCTTGCTGCGGCCACGACGCTGGGCTCTTCGACCGCCATCGGTACGAGGCACTCGCGACCGTCGATCAGCAAATTGACGCACAATCCAAGCGGTAGGCTCATCACCCCGAGCACGTTCTCGACCATGCGATCCGCCTGTTCATCCGACAGGCCACCGTCCGAAGACAGCATATCGAGCTCGCGGTCAGTGAGACCTATCGCCTCCGCGAGTCGAGCCCGCCGCTGGTCCACGGAGAGCCGATGAAAGCCGCTCAATTCGCTCGACTGAAGTGGCGGTGGAGTTGGTTCGATGTCGATGAAGGTCGCGTTCATGATGGGCCAAACGGCGGACTCAGCGGCCCCGGGGGTCGCCTGTGTGAAGGAGGCGAACATTGCGAAGCTCGCTGAGGTTCGCTGCCCCGGCGCAAAAGCAAACGACTCGAAGTTCGTGGATGAGTGTTTCAAGCGCGTGCACGCATGCCTCTTCGCCGTGTTCGGCAGCTTCGAGCAGGGGCTGTGCGAGCGCCGCGACATCGGCACCGAGCGCCAGCGCGAGCGCCACATCGTAGCCGGTGCGTAACCCGCCAGAGCCGACGACGATCCGGTCGCCGAAGGCTTCGCGGCAGCATCGAATCGACTCGGCGGTCGGAACCCCAAACCCCGCGAGCCGTCGACCCACCTCAGCCCGGACGCTGTCTTTTGCCGCACGAAAGCTCTCGACCTTCGCCCACGAGGTCCCGCCGACACCGGCCGACTCCACGCCCGCAAGCGGGAGCTTCGCGAGTTTCTCGGCGGCCCGACGTGAGATCCCGGAACCCACCTCTTTCGCGAGCACCGGCACCCCGAGTTCCGGGATGACCTCAGCCATCCGCGCAAACAGGCCGGAGAATCGCGTATCGCCCTCGGGCTGAATCGCCTCCTGCAGAGCATTCAAGTGAAGGTTAACCGCGTCCGCACCAATGGCCTCGAGGGCCAAGCGGAGCTCGTTGGCACCGACGCCATAGTTCAACTGCACAGCCCCGATGTTGCCGATCAAGAGTGGCAATTCGGGAGCCGAATCGCGTACCGCGAAGGTCCGGGTGAGCGTTGGGTCAACGAGCATTGCGCGCTGCGAACCCAGGGCCATCCCGACGCCGGTGCGTGCCGCTGCCCGAGCCAGGGTGCGGTTGAGCGTCGCGGCACGCTCGGTGCCGCCGGTCATGGCACCGATGAGAATGGGCGCGCGAAGCGAACGCCCAAGGAGCGTTATCGAGAGGTCGACCGCGTCGAGATCGACTTCCGGAAGCGCATCGTATTCGATGGAGTAACCGCCAAATCCAGTCGAAAGACCCGAGCCAACATCCTCATCAAGGCAAATATCGATGTGATGATCCTTGCGACGCGCCAAGCGACCCGTCGCGTCGGGTGGCAGCGGGGAGCGGGGGGAGTTGGCCTTCATCGCGTCGTCCTCACGGGAGTTCATTCCAGGGCTCAAGCGGGCCTAGCACGCCTTGGCGGCCTGGGCCTCGGTGGCTGCAACAGCGGGCCGGAATAAAGCTCAGGTTGCAAAACATTTTCGGCTCGGAGCGCACGGCTTCAAGGCCCACGCAAGCGCACGAGAACCCACGCCACGGCGAGTGCGACGCCGGCCAGGACGAAGAAAGCGCGCACGAAGCGACGCCCGCTGCGAGGTGCGCGTGCGGTCGGAGGAGCCTGAGCCGGCGCAGGGAGGGGCGCTTCAATGTGTACTCGATTGACATCGACAGCCAGCACCGTCGGAGGCGCCACGAGCGCCGCTGCCCGAAGCCCGGGGGCGGAGCTCGAGTCCCTGTCCAGCTGCGAGCTGGCCATGGGCCGACTTTCGCGTTCATCGACGGACCCGGAGCTCGTCGGAACGACCGAAGCTCGAGGCGCGCTGTCGACGGCCCTCGTTGAAAGCAGGGTGTTCTCCCACCCGAAGGGCTGCTCCTCGGTCGGGAAGAACTCAGCGAGCCCACCGGCTCGGACATCCGCAATGGGTTCGGCGAACTCGCCGACTTCGACGGCAAGGGCACCGTTTCCGAGGTCGGAGAGCGGCTCGATGAACCCGGAGTCGTCCGAATCGAACGGGATATCGGTGGGGGAGTTGAGCACGACGACGAGGTCTGAGACGATCGGGATGTCGGAGAGCGAATTGGAGAACGAATCCACGAACGAATCCACGAGCGAATCCGCGAGCGACTCCACGAGCGAATCGGACCGCGCGTCCACGGTGAACAGGTCCATCTGGGCAGCCTGCGCTTGCGCTTTCCCAAGGGCCGCCGCTCGACGCATCCGATTGGAAATGCTCGCCCGCGTGACGAGCGTGTCGGCAGCGTGCGCCAAATTTTCGATGAGGGACGCTGGAGTCCAGTGGGTTTCGACAGCACCCATCGAAGGCGGCAGAGCGAGGGTGTTCAACTTACGTTCACCCGCTTGCTCCACCTCATCCTGAGCGGCGTAAACCTCACGAAGAACGAGGTCAAACGCGGTGATCATCGCTCCTCCGCTCTCGAAACGAGTGGGCTTCTTCGGGCTCAACGCCAACCTGAACCAGGCGTCGAACGCGGCTGCGACCCCCACCTCTTCAAGCGGGCGGTACGCACCCCTACAAATCGCGAAAAACAACGCGTGGGGTGACTCACCGGCGAACGGAGTGACCCCCGCGAGAGCGCGGTAAGCCACCACCCCGAGCGCCCAAAGATCGGAGCGATGGTCGACGTCTTTGCCACCCAGCACCTGCTCGGGACTCATGTACTCGGGCGTGCCGACAGCGACTCCGGCTCGAGTGATTTCAGAGCCCTCACCGCCTTCGAACGTCTGCTTGGCCATCCCAAAATCGAGAAGTTTCACAAGCGGAAAGTCATCCCTGCCGACAATGAAGATGTTGTCCGGCTTGATGTCGCGATGGACGATCCCGATCCGGTGAGCCGCGTCGAGCGCACTGGCGATTTGCCGAAGGATTGCAGCCAGGTCATCGAGGCCGATGCGACCCACGCGCAGGAGGCGCTCACCCAGGGTCTCGCCGTCGAGAAGCTCCATCACGATGTAGGGCGTCCCGGTTTCCGTCGCACCATTCTCGAAAATGGTGACCACATGCGGACTCTCAATTTTCGCGACCGCCGACGCTTCGCGCCGAAAGCGCGCCAACGAATCCCGGTCACGCGAGACGCGAGCCGCCAAGAATTTTACGGCAACCTGAGTCGGCGAGTTGAGCCGCTCCGCCACCCAAACACTTCCCATCGCCCCTTCCCCGAGAGGACGTACGAGCCTCAAACTCGTCGAAATAGCGACTCCCGGAACCAGCAGCATTCGTTCCGAGGGAGCTTACACCCGATTGGACCACCGCCCGAGTGTCGTTTGTAGAGGTCCTCGAGCTGAGCGCCGTCGGATCGCGACTGGTGCCGAGCCCCCAGCCTTCCGCCGCTCGAATGGGCCCCAAACGCGAAACGGCGAGCCTCCGAAGAAACTCGCCGTCGTCGTTTTAGCGCGTGGAATCGAGCGCACATCGCCGCGTGGGCGACGTTCGAAAGGTC
>CANMZR010000268.1 GCA_947502375.1 Polyangiaceae bacterium | reverse complement strand
CCTGGTCACAATGCTCGTCTCCTGTCACAGAAGTTCGCTTGAGAACTCACACGCCCCCTCTTTGGCGAGGGCGGCGAGGCGGCGAGGGCGTCGAAAGACCCTCGATTTCGACCGATATTGATCCGGGGGCTGCTGTTATTTGGCGCTCGATTCGAACGAATCGAGGGGTTAGTCTACCGCTCTGCCATGTCCGTGCGAAGGGTCGACAGCCGCGGACACGTTCTTCGTTGGATGGCGGGCGCGTCGTGTGTGTGCGCGTTTTTCGCTTGCGGACCAGGGCTACCGAAGGCCGCGCGGTCTCACAGAAGCCTTGCCGTGACCGCGACTTCTGCCAGCGCTGCCATGCCCCGAACGCTGTCCCCCATCGAGTCGCCCGTGACGGCCTCAGCCAGCGCCGAGTCCGTCGAGCGTGCACCCGCGATGGCTCCCCCCGGCGAGCGCTTCGACGGGGGTTCGTTTCCACCGAGCGATGTGCCCCCGCCTTTTCCGCGCACAGCGGCGCTCGGGGATGGCCGTTGGCAACCCCTCGAGCTCGACGCGCGGGATGGCCGGGTTCGGATGGTGCGAGCGCGGCTTCACAATCACCCGTTTCGACGGGATAAAGTGCTCGAGGTCGTCGCTATCGACCGCTCGCTCACGGAGCTGGAGTTCGTCGCGGGCATGAACGATCCGGAGGGCGGCGTGCCCCGCGGTCGTCGTACGGGAGTGGTCGCCGTGCGCCATCACGAAGCCCTCCTCGCGGTGTTCAACGGGGGCTTTCTCGAACGTCACGGTCACTGGGGCACGATGACCGACGGCGACGTGTACGCTCCGGCGCGCGCAGACGGCTGCACCATCGCCCATCGCAAGGACGGCCACCTCGACCTCGCAACCTGGAGTGCCCTTCCTGCCAAGGATGAACTCGATTGGTGGCGCCAGACGCCGCCATGCCTCGTCGAGGCCGGCCACGTTCCCCCGCTCTTGCTCCGTGAACCCGGCAATGGGCTTTGGGGAAAGTCGATCGAAGGGAGCCTCGACATTCGTCGCTCGGCACTCGCGCTCGATGCGAGCCGGCGCGTGCTCTTTTACGTTTTCAGCGAGTGGAACAATGCGAGCGAGCTTGCCCAGGCGCTCTTGGTGCTCGGTGCGGTCGCCGGGGCGGAACTCGACGTCAACTGGTCTTACCCCTGGTTTTTCTGGTTCGAACATCCGTCTGGTGTGCTTCCTCGCATTCGCGATTCGTTGGTTCCGAAGACTCGGTTTGACCGGAGTCGCTTCGTTGAGAAGCCGGCTCCTCGCGATTTTTTCTACCTTCGTCGGCGCTCCGAGTCCGCGCGTTGACGGCGCCCGTGTTAGACCGCCCGCATGGCGACTGACGCGAGCGTTCGTGAGAAGCGGGCCCACCTCGAAAAAGGCGGCGCGGCGAAGTACCACGAGGCCAACAAGAAGCAGGGCAAGCTGTTCGCGCGGGAGCGGATTGCGCTCTTGTTCGACGAAGGCAGCTTTATCGAGGATGGCGCCTTCGCGAACTGCACGGCTGAGGGCCTCCCCGCGGACGGCGTGGTCACGGGTGGCGGAACGCTCGGCGGTCGGCGCGTGTGCGTGATGGCCAATGACTCGACGATCAAAGCGGGGTCGTGGGGCGCGCGAACGGTCGAGAAAATCCTACGTATTCAAGAGACGGCGGCGCGTCTGCAGTGTCCGCTCGTCTACTTGGTGGACTCAGCCGGAGCGCGCATCACCGACCAGATCGATATGTTTCCCGGACGGCGGCACGCAGGCCGGATTTTTTTCAATCAAGTCCGCATGTCAGGGCAAATTCCCCAGATTTGCTTGCTCTTTGGACCATCGGCGGCCGGTGGCGCGTACATCCCAGCCTTTTGCGACGTCGTCGTGATGGTCGACAAAAACGCGAGCATGTACCTCGGTTCGCCCCGGATGGCCGAGATGGTCATCGGTGAAAAGGTCTCGCTCGAAGAGCTCGGTGGCGCCCGCATGCACTGCTCGGTTTCGGGCTGCGGTGACGTGCTCGTCAAGACCGAGGCCGACGCGATTGCTTACTGCAAGCAGTACCTCGCGATGATGCCGGAAAATTTCCGCGAGAAGGCGCCGGCGGCGGAGCCTCGTTTACCCAAGGCGGGACGGGCGATAGCCGACGTCGTGCCGGTCGACGAGAACAAGCCCTTCGACATGTTCGAGGTGCTCGACGCACTCATCGATGAAGACAGCTTCGTCGAGCTGAAGGCACGTTTCGCCAAGGAGATGATAACGGGCCTCGCACGCCTCGACGGTCGGGTCGTCGGCGTCGTTGCGAATCAGCCGAAACACAAGGGTGGCGTCTTGTTCGTGGACTCGGCCGACAAGGCTGCGCGGTTTGTCTGGCTCTGCGATGCGTTCAACATTCCGCTCCTCTTCCTAGCGGATGTGCCGGGTTTCATGATCGGTACGATCGTCGAGCGGCAGGGGATCATTCGCGCGGGCGCCAAGATGATTGCGGCGGTGAGCGAAGCGACGGTGCCAAAGGTCAGTGTCGTGGTTCGCAAGGCTTACGGAGCCGGCCTCTATGCGATGTGCGGTCCGGCCTTCGAGCCCGACGCTTGTCTTGCGCTTCCGTCCGCGTCGATCGCCGTCATGGGTCCGAACGCCGCTGTGAACGCGGTCTATTACAACAAGCTCCAGGAATATCCGGAGGGACCCGAGCGCGACGCGCACGTGGCCGCGCTCCGCGACGCTTATCGCGCCGACGTGGACCTCGAAAAGCTCGCGAGTGAACTCGTCATCGACGACATCGTTCCCGCCGAAATGCTGCGTATGGAGCTCGTGCGACGGTTCGCCCTCTATGCCGACAAGCGCGTCATTCGTCCTGAAAAAAAGCATCTCGTACCACCCGTTTGAGCCACCTTAAAGTTCGTCAACTGCGGAGCGTGTCGCGGCTCGTGCTCGGGCTGACGGCGAGTCTCTTGGCGCATACGGCTCAGGCGGACATCGAGGCGCGGCGCATCGTTCCGCTCTTGCAAATGGCAGGAAAGACTGCGGGACGAACGCACCCGCTCGCGGACTCGGAGGGACGCATTCCGCTCCTCATCCGGCTTCCCAGCGGCTCCGACGCGAAGGCACTCGGGCTCTTGCCGCTCGGCCCCGACCTCGGTGCACTGCATCTCGCTGCGGATGCGGTGGCGGCGTTTTCCGACGCCCACCCCGCGTGGCAAGTGTGGACGGCTCCGCCGCGCCTTGCGCTGCTCGACTATTCCGGGGTGAACTGGACCCGCGCGGTTCCGTTTCGCGCAGCGACGGGGCTCGACGGGAGCGGGGTGGTCGTCGGCATCATCGATACCGGCCTCGACGTGGCGCATCGCGATTTTCGGGATCAAAATGGTAAGTCGCGAATCGCTTGGCTTCTTCGGCGCGAGCCTCCCCGTGGAAAACATCCCGAACTTGAGGCGCGTTATGGCTGCACGGATCCGGCTCAGGCACCGTGCGCTGTGTACGATGCGGCCGATCTCGACGCGGCCATTGCGAGCGGGACTGCACCCGCTGATTTGAGCGGACACGGCACCCACGTCGCGGGGATCGCGGCCGGCAACGGTGGCAGTTCCACCAATCCGAACCCCACCTACATTGGCGTTGCACCGAAGGCGACACTCGTCGTGGCCGCGCCGTCGACGGAAGGCTTCAGCGATCCAGATATCCTCAACGCCGCACGGTTCATTTACGACCGTGCCGACGAACTCGGAATGCCGGTTGTCGTCAATGCCAGCCTCGGCTCCGAGTTTGGTCCCCACGATGGGACGAGCGAGCTCGAGCGCGGGCTTGCGGCGATGGTCGGCGAAGACCAACCGGGGCATGCGCTCGTGGTCGCGGCGGGCAACGAGGCCACGCTCTACCCGGGGCCGCAGGGCGAGGGCCCTTATGGAATTCACACGGAAGTGACAGTCTCGCCCTACGGGACGACGCGGGTGCCCATTCACCAGCCCGGTGCAAAAGGCTTGGTCACCGGCGCGGGGTTTGTGTGGCTGACGTTCGGACCGGGCGATGACGTTGCCGTGGGTGTCGAAGGGCCAGGCTCTCTCTCACTCCCGCCGGTGGAACCAGGCTCGGATCGCGGTGCTCACACGGACCAGTTGCAGGTCGGCGTCATCAACTCCGAGTCCGGTGTGCGGCGGATCCCTGAAGGCTCGCGCGGGGCCATCGTTTCGTGGAGTGGGACGTGGGACGCGCAGGCACCGATGGCGCTGCTCTTGCGGGGTGCGGGGCACGCCAACCTCTGGCTGAGCGCGACCGGCGGCGCCGTGGCTGGCAATGGACTTGGTCTGGTTTTTCCGCGTGCGCTTCGGTCCGGAACGGTCGCTGTACCGGCAAGCCATCCGGAACTCATCGCGGTCGGTTGCACGGTGAATCGTCGAGCTTGGCCGATGCTCGAGGGAGGGATCCTTGTCCTCGCCGAGCTCACGCTGGGTGACGTGTGCGAGTTCAGCGGAGCCGGCCCCACGGCGACCGGAGTGATGAAGCCCGACTTGCTTGCCCCGGGAATGAACGTCGTTTCTGCAATGAGCCACGACGTCGATCCGCGAAGCTCCATGGCCCCCATTTTTGCAGCGCCCGTGTGCCCCATGGGCACGAAGTATTGTTACCTCGCGGACGAGACTCACGCGGTGTCGAGCGGCACGTCGATGTCAGCGCCACAGGTGTCCGGAGCTATCGCGCTGCTTTTGCAGCGGGACCGAAGCCTCACGCAGCGGCAGCTTCTTCAGGTCTTGCAGGGCAGTACGGCGCGCACTTCGGGGGTCGGGCAGTTCGACGTCGCGGCGGGCCCAGGACAAATCGATCTCATGGGTGCTCTCGAACTCATCGATGGCCGCGCCCTCGCCGTCGAAGCGAGCGCGACCGCGAGTTGGTTCAATCTCTCCGCGGTGTACCTGCGTTCCGATGGCTCCATGCCCGTGACCGGCATCATCGAGCTACGCGACGCGGCGGGGCACGTCGTCGGCACGGTGCCCCCTGGAATGCTGGAACTCGTGGTGTCGGGCGCTCGGGTGACCGAATCGCTCGTCCGCGTGGCGCCTGGTCTGTGGCGCTTCGCCGTGGCCGCGCCGTCAGACTCCGGCGGCACGACCGCCCGCGTCGAAGTAAAAGTGAGCGGCAAATCGCTGGGTGTACGCACATTTCGGATCGCGGCTGACCCGTGGAGCGCAGACGGCTACCGGGCCGCGGTTGGCGGCTGCTCCGTGGCGCACGACACCCTCGCGCATGCAAAGGGCCGCGAAACAACGAGCATGGCATACCTCGTCGTCGCGGCCCTCGGTGCGCTCCTCGGGCGAGCGGCTACTTCTTCGCGAGCTCGGCTTCGATAGCGTCGGTGACTTCCTTCGCGTCCGGGACGGTCGGGTGTGACCAGTGCTTCGCCCACGTGCCGTCGCGCGCGACGAGGTACTTCGAAAAGTTCCACTGAGGCTCAACCGTCGGCTCCGGGCCTGGGCTCGTCTTCTTACCGAACCATGCAAACACCGGGCGTGCGTTCGCGCCCTTGACTGGGGCCAGCTCGAAGGTGTCGAACGTGACGCCAAACTTCGCGTTGCAGGCCTTGGGGTCGCCGCCTTGGTTGGCGAAGTCGTCGCTGTAAAAACCGAGGATGGTGAGCCCTTTCGCGGCGTACTTCACTTGAAGCGCCTGGATGGCGGTGGTCTGTCCGGTGTAGCCACAGAGCTGCGCCGCATTGAAGACGAACAAGACCTGGCCGGTGTACTTGCACATCGAAATCGGCTTCACGTCGCTTAGGCGCGTGTCTTCGAGCGCGTAAAAGCTGCCCGGAGTCGGTGCTGGCGAGCACTCACCGGAACCGCCACCGGCGCCAGTGGCGGCCGAGCTCGCGACGACCGACTGCACCGCTCCGGTCTGGCTTGCCGAGACGCTCGCTGCCGAGGCTCCGCCGCTCCCGCTCGACGAACTCGACGCGCTTGGCTGGGTGTTGCCGGCGGGCGTGTCCGCGCCGGTCTGACAGGCGAGCACCGAGGCCAGTCCAATCCCTGCTAGCGTGGCAACGCCACCCCGCCTCAATACCTGACGATTCTTTTTACAGTTCCGCATCGGCCACACTCCTTGCCCCGCTAACCTAGCAACTTCCTGCGGGTAGTCTCGCAAATTCCTGCCTGGAACTCGGTAATTTTGCCGCGCGGAGAGTCTTCGAAGATTAGACTCGCCAGGACTTTTCGCGATGCCGATCCACCTGCTCGACGAACGCATCGTGTTCCCGCGCCCGCGGGACGCCGATCCAGATGGCCTTCTTGCGGTCGGGGGCGGGCTCGAGCCGGAGCGGGTGCTCTTGGCGTATGCGTCGGGGATCTTTCCCTGGCCGGCGGAGGGCTATCCGCTGCTGTGGCACAGCCCCGACCCACGCTTTGTCTTACCGAGCGCCGAGCTTCGCGTTCCAAAGAGTTTGAATCGCATCCTCAATCGCGGAACCTACCGAGTGACCCTCGACCGGGCCTTCACCTCGGTCATCCGGCGCTGTGCGGAGGTGCCGCGTGACGGGCAACGCGGGACGTGGATCACCGAGGAATTGCTGTCGGCTTACGTCGAGCTGCACCACCTGGGTTACGCCCATTCCGTCGAGGTTTGGCGCGGCGATGCGAGTGAACCGTGTGGCGGTCT
The DNA here is from genome assembly GCA_947502375.1 of Polyangiaceae bacterium. Lineage (GTDB taxonomy): Bacteria > Myxococcota_A > Polyangia > Polyangiales > Polyangiaceae > SYFR01. Next base: position 317 of record CANMZR010000268.1, on the reverse strand, counting down.
CTATGGTCTTTCGCTCGGTGGAGCGTTTTTTGGTGAGTCGATGTTCGCGCTCGAGCCGGATGCGTCGAAGGTGGGCTTCGTGACGCTCGTTCGCGCGCTGCAAGCCTTTGGGATCTCGCTCATCGATGCGCAAGTTCATACCCCGCACCTCGAGCGCTTTGGGGCTCGTCCCTGGTCCCGCGAGCGCTACCTCACGGAGTTGAAGCGGCTGCTTCTCGTGCCGACTCGCCGGGGCACGTGGGACCTCGATGGCGCGCTCCCGCGTGATAGAACCTGAACGATGTCTCCCAACGAGCAATGTGTTTTCCTCCTCTGTG
>CANMZR010000267.1 GCA_947502375.1 Polyangiaceae bacterium | reverse complement strand
ACCATCCAGCTTATCTTCGGTGTCTACGATTCGGGTGACGGCTCGCTCGACTCCACGACGATCATCGACGGATTCAATTGGTCCGCCGAGCCGGCCAAAACCGGAACGACCGACGCGTGCCTCGGCGGCGGCACCGGTACGTGTGACACGTGCGTGAGCGACGCCTCGTTCGGTTCCGGCTGCTGCGCGGCGCAATGGAAAAGCTGCCAGAATAACCAGAGCTGCGCAAAGCTCACGGGCTGTTTGACACTCTGCAACAGCAACGCGAACTGCAAGCAGGGTTGCTTCACCAACAACGCAGCGGGCAAACCGCTCTACGACGCGACCCTGGAGTGCCTCTACGGCAAGGTCAACGTGATAAACTCAGTCGGCGCGTGCGGGCTCGTCTGCAAGTAGTCGGCTCGTTTTCCAAACGCGCCCGAGGTGCGCTAGAGTTCGCTCTCGCTACGCGCCTCTTGGAGGGGTGTCCGAGTGGCCGAAGGAACCGGTTTTGAAAACCGCGGCCACGCACGTCTTGCCTGGTTCGGTTATTCCGTCGGCACGTCGGTGTCATCGGAGGGCGGCGTCCCGGGATGGCTCGCCCGGAGTTGGGGACGTTTGGCCGAGCCGCCATCCTCGAGCAGCTTCGTCTCTTCGGTCCGTGGCACGATCAAGAACACGAGCTCTTTTACGCTCTTTCCGTCCTCATTCGTCTCTTTCACCGCGATGGTCACGCGGCCACCGTGCTCAAGCTCACCGAACAAGATTGCGTCCGAAAGTTTGCGTTTGATCTCCTGATCGATGATCCGGGCGAGAGGCCGTGCGCCCATCACTCGATCGTAGCCCTTCTCAGCAAGGTAGGCCCGCGCATCGTCCGATAGGCCGATGGTCACTTTCCGGTCACTCAGTTGCGTGTCGAGCTCCGCGATGAATTTCAGGACGATCGATTCCATCACCCGCGGCTCGAGCGCATAAAAACGAACGCGCGCATCGAGGCGGTTTCGGAACTCGGGGCTGAAAGTCGCCTTGTACGAGCGTTCTTCGTCGCCGTTGTCGGTGCCGCGATCACCGAAGCCCACCCGCGAAGCTGCGAGAGCGTGAGCGCCCACATTGCTCGTCATGATGAGCACCGTATGACGGAAATCCGTCGGTCGACCGTTGTTGTCGGTCAGCGTGCCGTGGTCCATGATCTGCAAGAGCACGTTGTAAACGTCGCGATGCGCCTTCTCGATCTCGTCGAGGAGCAACACGGCGTGAGGCGTTTTGGTTACGGCTTCTGTCAGCAGCCCTCCGCGATCGTAGCCCACGTACCCAGGTGGTGCACCGATGAGGCGCGCTACCGAGTGAGCCTCTTGATACTCGCTCATGTCGATGCGGATGAACTCGATCCCGAGGGTCTTTGCGAGCTGTTTTGCCAGCTCCGTCTTGCCGACTCCGGTCGGCCCCGTGAAGAGAAAGCTGCCGATGGGCTTGTCGCGTGAACGGAGCCCCGCACGCGAAAGTTTCACCGCGCTCGCGATTTGATCCACCGCCTCCTCTTGAGCAAAAACAACCGCTTTCAGATCGCTTGCGAGCGTCTTCAGGGACTGCCGGTCGTCGGTCGAAACTTGCTTCGGGGGGATCTGCGCGATCCGTGCAACGAGGTCTTCGATGTCCGTTTCCTTGATGACATGCCCCTCACCGTATTTCAGCTTGGCCCGCGAGCCGGCTTCGTCGACGAGATCGATCGCCTTGTCCGGCAGCTTCCGATCCTGGAGGTAACGAACGCTGAGTGACACGGCGGCCTCGAGCGCCTTCTGCTCGTACTTTACCTTGTGAAACTCCTCGTAGCGTCCGACGAGTCCTTCCAAGATCTTCACGCAGTCCGCTTCGCTCGGCTCGCCAACCTCGACCTTCTGAAATCGTCGGACGAGCGCTCGATCCTTCTCGATGTGGGCGCGGTACTCTTGTTGGGTCGTCGAGCCCATCACGCGCAGGCGCCCCGTGACAAGTGCCGGTTTCAGCAGGTTCGACGCGTCCATCGCGCTACCCGAGGCCGAGCCTGCGCCCATGATGTTGTGCATCTCGTCGATGAACAGGATCGAGCCAGGCTTGCCTTCGAGCTCTTTGACGACGGCCTTCAGCCGGTTTTCGAAGTCACCTCGGTAGCGCGTTCCGGCGACCAGCGCACCGAGATCGAGCGAATAAACGACCGCATCCTTGACCTGCGCCGGCACCTCGCCTGCGTGGATCTGCAACGCCAGTCCTTCGGCAATCGCAGTCTTACCGACGCCTGCGTCACCGACCAGCATCGGGTTGTTTTTTCGTCGGCGACAGAGCACCTGAATGACACGCTCGACCTCACGTTCGCGTCCGATCAACGGATCGATGAGGCCCTTGGCCGCTTGTTCGTTCAAGTTGAGGGCGAATTGTTCGAGAGCGCTTTCGGCGGTGGGTTCCGTGCCGTCTTCCCGCTCGGCACCTTCGCGGGGCTCGCTCGCCGTGAGCCCGCCTTCTTTCCCACCTTTCGGGGTGAGTTTGCTCACTCCGTGGCTGATGAAATTGATGACGTCGATGCGCCGCACGCCGTCCGCTTCAAGGGTCGCCCGGGCGGGGGACTCGCTCTCGGCGTAAAGCGCGACGAGGACGTTTGCGCCCGTGACTTCCTTCTCGCCGGAAGACTGGACATGGGCGACTGCGCGAGAGAGCACGCGCTGGAAACCGAGCGAAAGCGTTGGCGCAATGTCAAATTCTTCCGGAATCGTCGCCGTCTCGGCGTCGAGGTGGTCCTCGAGACGCTTCTTGATACGAGGCGCGTCGCCCCCAGCATTCTTGATGACGCGTTCGACGGCGGGGTCGAACAAGAGGGCATAGAGAAGATGCTCGACCGTCACATATTCGTGGCGTCGGCGCATGGATTCACGCGTTGCGAGAGTGACGGCGATTTCGACTTCGGGACTTATGCGCATCAGGTTGGCTCGGTGGTCAGGCGCAGGGGCATTCCGTTTTCCTGCGAGAACTCGGTGACCTCGTGAACTTTGGTCTCAGCGACGTCTTTCGTGTAAACGCCGGCGACGCCTGCTCCCTTGTGATGGACGGTGAGCATGACATGCATCGCCTCGGTCTCGCTCTTTTGGAAGAAGCGCATCAACACCATGATCACGAACTCCATCGTCGTGTAGTGGTCGTTGTGCAGAATGACCTTATGCTGACGCGGCTTTTCGGTGGTCTTGTCCTTTTCGAGGACGAGCTCGCCGGCGTCGTCGCTGCGGTGTTTTTTTTCCAGGCTCATTCGGGGTCGTCCTCCGGATTGTAGTCCCGCTTACTTCGTCGCGCCCGTTCCGATGCGAACCGGGACGGGATTCACGGTCCAGATGTCGCGGGCGTATTCGCGGATCGTCCGGTCCGATGAGAAGCCACCAAGCCGAGCGATGTTGCGGGCCGCCATCCGCTGCCACGCAGCCGTGTCGACGAAGCGCTCTGAGACTTCGAGCTGCGATGCCACGTAGGCGTCGAAGTCTCCAAGCACGAGGTATTCGTCGTGCTCCAGGAGACCGTCCATCAACGGGCGGTAGCGTTCAGGCTCGTCGGGGTTGAAGAACCCTCCGGAGATGAGGTCCACCACGGCGCGAAGTTCCGCCGAGGCCTCGTAGGCCGTGCGGCCTGCGGGGTCCTTGAGGAGCCGTTCGGTGACCTCATCGACGGTCATCCCAAAGAGGAAAAAGTTTTCAGGACCAACCGCGTTGCGTAGCTCGATGTTGGCGCCGTCGAGGGTGCCGATGGTGAGGGCGCCGTTCAGGCCGAGCTTCATGTTGCCCGTCCCGCTGGCCTCCTTGCCCGCCGTCGAAATCTGTTCTGAAAGGTCCGCTGCGGGAATGATGCGCTCCGCGAGCGTCACGCGGTAATTGGGGAGAAACGCCACCCGTAGTTGGGTGACGCGTGGATCCGCATTGATGACGTTGGCCACGTCGTGAATGAGCCGGATGATGCGTTTGGCTTGGCGGTAGCCCGGCGCCGCCTTGGCCCCAAAGACGAAGAGCCGAGGGAGCACCGCCTCGCCTTTTTTCGCCCTCAGGTAAAGGGCCACGATGTGGAGCAAATGAAGGAGCTGGCGCTTGTATTCGTGGAGCCGTTTTATCTGGACGTCGAAGAGGTAGCTCTCATCCATCGGAAACCCGAGCTCCGCGGTGACGAGCTTCGCGAGACTTCGCTTGTGGTGCGCCTTCACCTCGCTCAGGCGTCCGAGAAAGTTGGGGTTGTCGCAGTGGGGCTCGAGTTCGTGCAGAAGCTCGGTGTCGCGCACCCAGGCCTCATGGCCGAGGGTGTCCGTGATGAGCCGGCAGAGCTCTGGATTGCAGGCGAAGAGCCAGCGCCGTGGGGTCACCCCATTCGTCTTGTTGGAGAAGCGAGTCGGGAATAGCTCTGCAAAATCACTCAATATATGCGCTTTCAGCAGCTCGGTGTGGAGCGCAGCCACGCCGTTTATCGCATGGGAACCGACGACCGCGAGACGAGCCATGTGGATTTGGCGTGGCTCGCCGTGATCGATGATCGCCATGCGTTGAGCCCGCGCTGGGTCTTGGGGGTACGCCGTCATCACCTCGCGGATAAAGCGCCGATCGATCTCGCGGATAAGGTCGAGGTGCCGCGGCAGAAGCTTCTCGAAGGTAGCCACGGGCCAACGCTCGAGCGCCTCGGGCATCAAGGTGTGGTTCGTGTAACCGAAGGTGGCGACGGTCTGCTTCCAGGCCTCGTCCCAGCCCATCCGGTGCTCATCGATAAGGACGCGCATCAGCTCGGCAATGGCCACCGCTGGGTGGGTGTCGTTGAGTTGAATGGCTGCTTTTTCCGATAGATTATTGAGCGTCCCCTCCCGCTGAAGGTGCTTTCGAACGATGTCTTGAATCGAGCAACACACAAAGAAATACTCTTGCCGAAGGCGTAATTCGCGCCCCGCTTCGAAGCTGTCGTTTGGATAGAGGACCTTCGAGATGACCTCGGAAGCGTTCTTGCTTTCGACGGCGTCGACGTAATCTCCCTCGTTGAAGAGTGCAAAGTCGAACTCGCGCGAGGCCTTCGCAGCCCATAGCCTGAGGGTGTTGACCGTGCCGTTCCGAAAACCGGCAACCGGCACATCGTGCGGCACGCCTACGACGGTGCCGCTCGGTATCCAGACCACGCGGAACCCGCCCTCGCCATCAGGCACGTTCTGCGTGGCACCGCCGAACCCGACGAGCACCGAGTGCTCCGGGCGCGCAAGCTCCCAGGGATTGCCGAATCGAAGCCATTCGTCGGCGCGTTCGAGTTGCTGCCCGTTCTTGAATTCTTGCTCGAAGATCCCGAATTCGTAACGGATCCCGTAGCCCTGTCCGGGCAGCGAGAGCGTGGCCATCGATTCGAGAAAACACGCGGCGAGTCGGCCCAAGCCACCGTTGCCGAGCCCCGGTTCCGGCTCTCGATCGATAAGCTGTTCGAGGTCGATGGCGAGGTCGGCGAGCACGGCACGCATGGGCTCTTCGAGGTCGAGGGCTTGGAGGTTGCACAAAAGTGCCCGACCGGTCAGGAACTCGGCGGACAAGTAAAAGACGCGCTTGCAGCGGCTCTCGTCGTATTCTTTTTCGGTGGCAATCCAGCGTTCCATCAGCCTGTCGCGGATCGTCAATGCGAGTGCGCTGTAGCGATCGAGAGCCGTCGAGGCTTCGAGCGAGTGCCCGAGCGTGAAACGCACGTGGTCGATGAAGGCGCGCGAGAGGGCCGCGGGTTGCATGCTGGTGCGGTCTCCCTCAAGGGTCTGGTCCGAGGGCTTCGCTACATCTTTCATCGAGGCGAGACCATTCGGACAAACGGTCCCCACGTCAAGCCTCGACCGGCAAGTCCTCGGTACGGCGCCCACTTTGGGTCCGGCGGAAAAAGCTCCCGGGGGTGCCGCCCGCCGCGTCCCATCACGTTAGAGTGGACCATCGACAAGGCCGTGAACGAACTGCCGTACCAGGGGTTCGTCGCTCGCTTGGGCCTCCTCGGTCGTGCCATCGAAAACCAGGCGGCCGCGATGAAGGAGCCCCACCCGATCGGTCACGCTCAGCATGCGGTCGAGGTCGCTCGAGACCATGATGACCGTGGCTCCACGTGCCCGTTGCTCTTCCTTGAGTAGCTCAAAGATGCGTTGCGACGTCACCGGATCGAGGCCAGCGGCCGGCTCGTCGTAAAGGACGATATCGGTGGTTGACATCACGGTCGCGCGCGCGACACCGACCCGTTTTTTTTGCCCTCCCGAAAGCCCGGCGCAGAGTCTGTCCTCGTAGCCGGGTAACGAGACGGCGCGCAAGCGATCGAGCACGCGCTCCTGGATCTGTTCCTCGCTCCAGTCGGTGAGTCGCCGCAATGGAAACGCGATGTTTTCGCCGACGCTCAGGTAGTCGAAGAGCGCGTTGTTCTGGAAAAGCATGCCGAACCGAACGCGAAACTGCTGCAGCTCGAGGCCGTCCAGTTGCGCCAGATCGGTGCCATCGATGATGACGCGGCCGCGTTCGGGAAGGACCAGACCGGCCACCATTTTTACGAGCACGCTCTTTCCGGCGGCACCTGGCCCGATGAGCCCGTAAAGGCAGCCCCGCGGCACGGTCAAGTCGACATCGGCTAGCACGGCCGCGGCGTTGTAGGACTTCGATACGCGCTCGAAGTGAATCAATTCGCAGCGAAGCTCGTCGTCGTGATGTCAAGCCGAGGATGCGACGGAAAGGATAGACTTCGCACCTGGCCTGCGACGCAGCGGGCCACGGTGCCGTTGGGCGGGTTCGTCGTGACGGTGACGCCGACCGCATGGCCATTCTGGACCGCCGCGCAGATCGAAACCGACATCGATGGGGGCGCAGCGCACGCGTTCAGGTAATCCCCGCGGCCCAACACGGCCGAATAGCTCCCAGCGGTCAGGTCCGGTGGCGCTTCTTTGCTGTAATCCTCGACGTATCGAGCGCGCGCCCCCGAGCAACTCAGCCCG
>CANMZR010000266.1 GCA_947502375.1 Polyangiaceae bacterium | reverse complement strand
CGTACGCGGGCCTCGGCCGAGGCAGCGCGCCGGTACTCCACGCGAGGCGCTGGTCAGGCGTCGCGCTGGCCCATGTGAGGAGCTGCCGTTCGCGGGTCACTTCCCAGTCGGCGTCCTCGGTGTCGGCGTCGATGGCGCCACTCATCAGGCTCCTTTCGTTTTTGCGCGCGCGATCGTTTCGAGTGCCCGGATGTGCTCGCGGCTTGTACGGTTCGACCGCCAGACGCTCGTGAATTGGCTCTCGGCTCACGCAATCGAAACACGACAACAGCCGGGGTCGGACGGTACCGCGCCTGTCGCAGTTGGGCCGACTGGCGCTCGCGCAAGGAGACGTTGAAAGCGTCGGCCCCTCCCTCGCTCGGTGTGCTGGGCCTACACGGTAGTGCGTGCCGCGTATACTGCCCTCAGCGGGGCTTCACCAACGGGCTCATCCGCTCGCTCAGCAGCGGCTCCAGAGCGCGCCACCCGACGTGTACCGTGTACTCGCCTTCGAGGTAGGACCCTACCGAGTAGGGTGCAAAGAAGACACGCAAACCATCCTTCTCCAGGGCGAACTCGCCGAGTGCCTGCGACACTTCGGTCATCTCGTCACCCACGTTGGAGGCGCCTTGGCTTTTCAGGTCCGCGCTGCACAGGGCGACCAGGCGCGCGCGGCCAGCATGCGGCTCCCGAAAGATATGCTCAAGCTGCAACAGCTGCGGCTCGACACCGTCGAGGGCGTAAGTGTAGCCCAGGGTGGCGTGGTTGCCGTGAGGACCTCCTCCATATTCGTAGTGACTGCACTCCACGCTCACGAACTGGCTGGTTTGAAGGACCGGCTTGCAGCCGACCGAGAGCGACGGCCTCGACATGCCCTGCTCGCCTACGTCGCGGTGCTCCTTCTCGAACTCGGTGACCCACTTGTCGGCCATCTGGGCGAGCAGCGCGTTCAGCTTACGCACCACGCCGAGTCGCGCCTCGTCGGCGGGCGGGCTGAACTCGACGTAGACCACGTCAATCTCGACGTCAGGGTTTTCGAGTTTGCGCTCCCGAAGCTCAAAAGCGAGTGTCTGGACTGCCGGCTGTGCAGGCTCCGGCGGCAAAGTGCTCGGCGCCAGCGCGGGCGCCAAGGTCACCGTCGCGGTGATCGCAGGCGTCGTCGTCGCCCCCCCGCCGCAGGCAGTGAGCGCCAATCCGGCCAGTGCTGCTGTGCTGCGCCTCATCGCCTCCACGTTATTCGCATCCTGTTTTGGTGGTCTCAGTATCTTTTGACGTCCACCGCCGGAATAAGAGTTTGAAACGGCAATGACGGCAGCGACGGGCGAGCTTCATGCGCTACCCGTCCCGACGGTGTTGCGACCCTACCTCGATTGCTGGTGGCGCCGATGGCACTCGCCGCGTACAGCGCAAAGACGAGCCATGCCGATGTGCTGCGCGGCGACCTCGAACGAGCGTTCGACGTTCAACGGCTCGACGGGGACAGGTGGCTCACCAGGCCGCGCGCATCGCCGCTACTGGAACGTGGCGCAGCTCCTCGAGGTGGTGCCGGGCGCGCTGCCGAAGTTGCCGATCCCCCGGGAAAACCTGGGGGTTTGGCTTTTTCCTGCCAAACCTCCGACGGTCGATCCCAAGAACGTGAACGAAATCAGCGCGCCGGGGGGGAATCGAACCCACGACCTTTGGCTTCGGAGGCCAACGCTCTATCCAACTGAGCTACCGGCGCTTGAGAGAGGGAACCTTAGTCGGGGCAGCGAAGCCGTGCAAGGGCTCCGGTTTTGCACGGAATTTGGCCCGACGCTCGAAAACCTGCGAACCGCGGTGACGATGGGTGCCGTGGGATGGACGAGGCTTTGCGTTGCGGTGGTTCTCCTGGGAGCCGCCTCGGGATGCCGCGGCAAGGTGGGAAAGCCAGGCGAAAAAGCTGCGGTGCTGGACGTCGCCAACCTCAAGGTGGACGGCGTCGCGACTGCGGCGGAGGAGCGCCCGCGCGAGCCCGCGATGTTCGCCAAGGAAGGCGGACCGACCCTCGGCGCCGTCAAGATGTCCGTGGCTATCCGCGAACGCCCGGACCCGCGCAGCCCGCAGCTCGGCTACCTTCGGGTGGGTCAGAAGCTCACGCGCGCGGAAAAGCCCGTCGCCTTCGATGCCTGCCAGGGTGGTTATTACCAGGTCTTACCGAAAGGCTACGTTTGCGTCGATGAAGGCGCGACCCTGGACGAGAAACATCCGCTCTTGCGGGCGGGGCTCCGCGCTCCCGATCGCACGAAGCCGTTGCCCTACGCTTATGCCTTCGTGCGTGCGATAGCCCCGCGCTATTACCGCCTACCGACCTTCAAGGAACAGCAACAATACGAGATGGCGCTCGACCGCAACCTGCGTTCGTTCGACCGTCTGAAGGACAAATGGCTCGCCTACGAAGTGGGCGCCAACGATGTGCCGATCGATGCGGCCGGCATCGTTATCGGGGATGCGCCCGAAGAGCCGCCGCTGCTCGACGAGACCGAGCGTTTCGGTGGCCTGTCAGGCGCCAAGGTCCCGTGGTTTTTTGAGGGCGGGCGCAAGCTCCCGAACATCTCGAACTTCGCGGTGCCCGATTACGCGGTGATAACGAATCGCATCAAGCGTCACGCGGGCGTCGCGCTGATCGACGCCTTTGGCGGTGAAAAGCGTTACTTTACGCTCACGACGGATCTGCGCCTTATCCCCACAAGCAAGCTCAAGCCGGGCCGCGGCTCGACCTTTCATGGCGTCGAGCTGAGCAACAAGGGGTGGACTTTGCCGCTCGCCTTCGCTCGTAAAGACGAGGCCTATAAATATGAAAACTTCGGCGGGGGGCGCTTCCGACGCATCAAAACGCGCCTCGCTTATGGCGCACCGCTCCAGCTCACCGGCGAGTCGAAGGGGGAGGGCGAGCGGCGCTTCGTCGAGGCCATCGACGGGACGTGGCTGAAGAGTTCGGATCTCGCAATCGCGGCGAAGACCTCCACCTTGCCTTCGTTTGCGAAGGGAAAACTCAAGTGGGTCGATATCTCGATCCTGCGCCAGACGCTGACGCTCTTTGAGGGTGACAAACCGATATTTGTGACGATTGTATCGACCGGAAAAGATGGCCTCGGTGATCCGAAGACCACCCACTCGACGCCGGTTGGCACCTTCAAGATCCGCGAAAAACACGTCACGACGACGATGGATTCTCAAAGCCTTGGCAGCGAGTTCGAGCTCCAGGACGTCCCGTGGGTCGAGTACTTTCACGCCGGCTACGCGCTCCACGCCGCGTATTGGCATACCGAGTACGGCCGTCCGCGAAGTCACGGATGCATCAATCTCTCCCCAATCGACGCGCATCGCATTTTCGGTTGGACGGATCCGCCCGTACCCGAAGGTTGGCACGGCGCCACCGCCGGCGAGCAGATGGGCGAAGGGACGACGGTCCACATTCACCCGTAATCGGCGGGCTTTCGCAGCCGTGCTCGCCGGTCCACATTCACCCGTAATCGGCGGGCTTTCGCACTCGTAATCGGCGGGCTTTCGCAGCCGTGAATCGCGTTCGTTCGAGCGGGTTCTGAGAGCGCTTCGGCGCCACTGCGGTGTACGCTCGCGGTCGTGCAGATGGTGCGTCTCGCGGTCGCGATGGTGTGGGGGATCCTCCTCCCGGTTGCCGTTCAACGTTTCGATCGTCGCCGGATGTCCGTGGCCATGCGGGCGCGCACCTGGAATGGGGCCACGTGGGGCGCGGCGGTTTATGCGTTCGGTCCGCTCTCGATGCTCGGATGGTTTTGGGTCACACGGCCCCGCGGAGCCCGGGTGTGGAAGGGCGCCTTGGCGGCAGGCGCGACCCTCGCGTGCGTGGAGTTTATCGACTTTGCATTCGTGCGGCTCGTTCTTCGCGCGAGCGCCGACGGGGGCAGTTCCTTGACGGACGTTTCCTTAGCGTTCGCGGCGACGACCGCCTTCGGAGTGGTGTTGCTTGGTCTATTCGAGCTCGCGGTTGCGGTTCGTGCCCGAATGCACTGAGATGGCGCCGTGCGATTCGTCTGGTCGGCGTTGAATGTGTTGGCTCAGCTCTTTGAGCCAGCGGCTCCGTTGCGCTTGGGAGCTCTCCCGCACGGCGCGGAAGGTTGGCAGGGAGCGCAGCTCGAGGCCGTTCGCGGCATCACCGTCGGTCCGATCGAAAGTTCCGTGCACCCGGGCGTCGGCTACGGCACCGATGCCGGCCGTGCGGCCTTCGTGGAGGCTCAGAAAATGGGTGCCTCCTGGGTCGCGCTCACGCCGTTCGGCCGCGTGTGGGATCTGAAGGGCGGTGGCGTGGACCTCACGTTCGAGGCCCCGGTCGAACAGAATACGCAATCGCTCCTCGCGGCCATCGAACATGCCCACGCAGAGAGGCTACGCGTCATGCTCGTGCCGCACCTATGGGTCGAGACGGGTGGTTGGCGGGCGCTCATCGATCCCGGCGACGACCTAGGTTGGGAGCGGTGGGCCGCGTCTTACGAACGTTTTCTTTTGCATTGGGCCGACGTCGCGGAGCGCGGGAACGTCGAGATGCTGAGTGTCGGGGTCGAGTTGCGAAGCTGGGTCACGACCCGCCGCGCCGCAAGCTTTCAGCGCATCATCAAGCGCGTCCGTGCCCATTTTTCCGGTCTTTTGACCTACTCGGGCAACTGGGATGACATCGGAAACACGACCATCCTCGGGGACGTCGACGTGATCGGTGTGAATGCATTTTTTCCTTTAACGGACGTGAAGTCCGCGGCGCCCAGCCTGCTCCTCGAGGGAGGCGAGCGGGTAGCCGCGCAACTCCGTGACCTCGCGCACGAGTGGCAAAAGCCCGTGCTCTTGACCGAGATGGGTTACACGAACCGCATCGATCCGGCGTTGCGACCCTGGGAATGGCCCGACTCCATGACCCAGGTGCAGCTCGACCAAGAAGCGCAAGCCAATGCCTTCTTTGCCTTGCTAGCGCCGCTCGCCGATGAGCCCTGGTGCGCGGGCTTTTTCGTGTGGCGTACGTATGCTGATCCGGCGGATGTGTCGCAGGAGGCGGAGTGGGGCTATTCCCCTCGTGGAAAACTGGCCGAGCTCGTGTTGCGAGACGCCTTTGCTTCCGCCTGGGCCGGTGACGCATCCGAAAGCCGCTTCCGTCCGCTTTTCGCGCAGCGCGCACGCACGCCCGGGATTTACGGGTGGGAAGCCGCGCCGCCATTCTCCCGTTACTAGGAATCGTTCTCACCGAGCGCACGCTGGGCCGGCACGTTCAACCCCACACCTTGAAGGGCCTTCACTCCTGCGTCGAGGAACGGATGACGCAACCCTTTCCCCATCCCGCCTTGCACATCGTGGCGTCTCTCGCGAAACGGAATTTTTGCAACCCAAAGGCCGAGCGCTGCCTTCTCTCAAAGCGGTTAGCGGGCGATTGACCGCGTGCGGTCCGGCGTTGTACGCGCCAACCATCCGCGCCGAGTTTCCAGCGAAAGTTGGATCGAGTTTCTTCAGGTACGATGCGCCCAGTCGCACGTTGACGTTGGGGCGAAGGATCGCCTCGGGCAAGAGCGTGAGCCCCGTCTCTTCGGCAAGTCGTTGCGCGGTTGTGGGCATGAGCTGCCACGCAACCGTCCAACGAACGACGGCATGGACGTGCTTGCATTTTCAGCTGAATGGGTCGTTTTTGGTGTGTAGCGGTGCAAGGGCCTCTCAGCTCCTACATCGAGCCCAGCCGGAATCCTCCGGCCGCTCGGAGACGCTCTTCGACTGGGTGAGCGGGGCTGCTCCACGTTTCATGTTGCTCAGGTTTTGTTCTGTTCATCCACCGGTATCCAAGCATTCCAATGAAAGGGGTTTTCGTCGTGGGTCTTCTAGGACGACTCACCGCGTTCCTAAGCCACGAAGAGCAAACTCGACGCAACCGAACGGCCTCAAAAACCGAGTCATGAGCGAGCCGCACGCCGACGAAGTGGGTTGGTACGGAGGGTTTGATCACGTTCGCAACGTAGCGAAGGCGGTGGCCGCGTGAGCCGCTCGTCCTTGGCCGCAGGGTTCGCACCGAAGCCGCTACCCAAGCTCGCCGCGCGCACAGCAGTGGCCGAGCTCGTCGCTGGCCGGTTCGAGAATGCCGCCAGTTTGGCCGACGATGCCCGCCTGGTCGTGAAGATGCCCGAGGCGCTCCACCGCAAGGTCAAGCTACGCGCCGTCGAACGAGGGATCATGCTCCGCGACGACGTGCTGGGCCTGCTCGCCAACGATGGCCTTTTGTAGTGATGTATTGATGAACCGATTTGCATCGGCACAATCGACCGACAGGTTCGTGCCAATGACGTCGGCGCTTGATTGAAGTCGGTGCAATGAACTAGCGTCCCGGCATGCGAACGTGGCGGCTTTTGGTTGGGCTTGGTATCGGAGCGTCATCGGTAGGCACGACAGGCTGCAGCTATGCCACCTACACGTGGGGCGCGCCCAAGGTCGTGTCCTCGCAAACTTTGTCAGTCGAGACGCGCCCGGAGTTCGCTAGCGGCCTCACGTTCGACGAGGCGACGATCGACGGCACGATGTTACGCGTGCAGGCAACACGAGCCTGCACCACGATGCGCGACACTGTGACCGAGAACGTGATTGAACGGGAGGAATTGCGGGAATGGGAAGGCAACTCCGCCGCCACGCGAATAGAAAAGGATAACGGAAACGTGCCAGGTCTCTTGACACTGTTTGGTCTCCTGCCATCTGGAATCTTACTGGGTATTAGTCTGCCCGGGGTAACACAGGGATCCGCTTGTATCAGCAAAACTATTGGTGAACAGGGGGAGCCAGGATACGCGGAACGTAATGCTAGTATGTGTGGTAGAGAAGCCCTGGAATTTACCATTACTGGTGCCGCGCTGGCCACAGCAAGCCTCGTGGGCATCCGAATATGGTACGGTATGCGATTCGGCACAGAACCCCCGCGGCGGGTAGCCCGTTCGAGTACGACCTCCGCCGCGGCAGAT
>CANMZR010000265.1 GCA_947502375.1 Polyangiaceae bacterium | reverse complement strand
CAACGTGCGCGAACTCGAAAACGTGATCGAACGCGCCATGGTCCTCGCCGAAAGCGACACCCTCACGGCCACCGATTTGCCCGACCGCGTGCATCTCGCCCAGGACCCCGTGCGGGCGCAGCTCGCGAGCGGAGAGCTATCGATCAAGAAGACCGCGCGACTGATCGAAGAGGTGCTGATTCGCCGCGCGCTCGTCCAGACGAAAGGCAATCGCACGCGCGCCGCCGCCCTGCTCGAGATAAGCCACCGGGCCCTGCTCTACAAGATCAAGGACTACGCGATCGATCAGGGCAGCACATGATCACGGTGCGAGAAGCCCGTGACTCGGATGGGCATGAGCTCGCAGCTCTCCTCGGCGCCGTGTTCGCCGAGTACGACGGGTGCGTGTTCTCCTTTGCGGAACTGCCCGAGCTCGCCGCAGTGGCCTCGACGTTTCGGGCGCATGGTGGAACGTTTTGGGTCGCGCACCGCGAGCACCACGGGTGTCCCGTGCTCGTCGGCTGCATCGGCTTCGAACCGCACGGCGCGAGCGTCGAGCTGAAGAAACTCTACGTCTCCGCGCGCGAGCGTAAGAGCGGCCTCGGGCAGCGACTCGTCGAACTCGTGGAGTCGACCGCACGAGCGCACAACGCCGCGTCGATCGAACTGTGGAGCGACACGCGTTTCATAACGGCGCACCGCTTCTACGAGGCGCGCGGTTATGTACGAGGCACCGAAGTACGCGAACTCCACGACGCGAGCGCAACCTCGGAGTATTTTTTCAAAAAGTCGCTTGGGTAAGCTTCGTTTTGGCGAAGCACGAGCCTGACGCCACTTTGGCCTAGCTTGGTCTAAGCTCTCCAGGCCGAGCTCGCGTGTCCCTAACTTGGCGAACCGTGTTGCTCGGGCGTTGAGAACCTGGCCATGAGCGAAAATAAACCCTCTCGCGCGGTGCGCCTCAAACTCGGCCTGCTTGTGTTGGCGCTGGGCGTTGGCGCATTCTTCCTCCTGCGGACGGCCCCGCTGCCGACGCGTGCCGACGCCATCCAGGCGCGCCTCGAGCTCGCGGCCGGACCGGTGCTGGTGCTCAGCGCAGGACAAGCCGACGGCGATGCGCGGCAAGCGACTTCGGGGGCGCCCTTGCTCGAGGGCTCGATCATCAAGGCCGGCGAAGGAGCGCGCGCGCTTGTCCGCTTACCGGATGGGTCGAGCGTATTTTTGCGCGCTGGCACTTCGGTAAAATTGGTGGCGAGCGGGCTCGAGCTCGACCGAGGCGAGTACTGGCTCGACGCCCCGCCCGCCGATCGTGAGCCGCTCGTGCATCGCGCCGGTGACGTCGTGCTCTCGGCGGCCGACTCGGGGTTGTCGGTGAAGCGGACCGCCGACGGAGCGGACATCTACGTTGCACGTGGCATGGGCATCGTGACCTCAAAAGGCGGACGCATCGAAGTGCACGCCGGCGAACGCGCATCCATAAAGGGAGCCGATGCCCCGCAGGTGGCGCCCGTCGCATTCTGGGACGACTGGACCGGTGGGATGGCGGACGCCATCGGTGCCGAAGCGCTCGGTGCCGGCAGCGGGAGCGTTTACGGCATCGATGTTGGCGCGCCCGCGGGGACGCCGGCGACGCGGCTGCAGCTCAAGGCACAATCGGTCAAGGCTGTGCTGCGCTACGGCCTCGGCGAAACCAGCGTCGACCAGACCTTCTTCAATCCGAGCCCCCGCGCGGTCGAAGGTTGGTACTGGTTCACGGTGCCCGAAGGCTCGAGCGTCACGGGTTTCGCGGTCGAGACGGATGGAGTTTTGGTCGAAGGCGAGTTCATCGAACAGCGCGAGGCAGCGCAAAAATACTCGGTAGCGCGCTCGATCGGAGCTTCGCCGGCGGTCCTCGAATGGGTGGATGGGCGCAGCTACCGAGCGCGAATTTTTCCGGTGCCCGCGACCGGTACGAGGCGCGTCGTCCTCCGGTACATCGAGCTCAAACCTGCAAAGGACGGCAAGCTTTCTTACCTGTACCCCATGGCCCACGCCGCGACGCGAATCGGTGAGTTTTCGCTCAGCGTCGACCTCGGAGACGACGGCAGCAAGATGAAGATTGCCACCGTGGCCGATGCGCGGGTCGAGGAGAATGGTCGACTCGTCACCATGCGCCGGAGTGGCTTCACACCGCGCGCGGACTTTCAGCTTGAAGCGGTATTGCCCGAGCAGCGGCCAACCCTTTCATTGGCGCGTTTCGAGACGCACGACGGCAGCGCCGACTACATCATGGCGCGCTACTCGCCCGAGGTCGACTGGGCGAAAGTGAAGCCGATGCCGGCTGAAGTCGTGGTCGTCGTCGATACTTCCGCGGCGGGTGATGAGGCCGCACAGCAGCTTAAGACCGCTGCTGCAGAAGCGCTGCTTCGGTCACTGAGTGAAGGCGACAAGTTCGCGCTGATGGCGCTCGATGTGCGTGCGCGCGTGCTTTATCCAGACAAAGGGCTGGCGAGCGCGAGTGAAGCTGAGATCGCGAAGGCCCTGGAGAAACTCGCGGGCACGCCGCCAGGCGGAGCAAGCGATCTCGCGGCGATGTTCGAGCCTGCGCTCGAGCTTCTGCATTCGAGCGAACAGCCAGCCATGGTTTACGTCGGCGACGGAGTTCCGACGAGCGGGGAGACGACCGGCGAGCAATTATCCGAGCACCTGCGTCGTGCACTGTCGAGCTCGCGGGCACGGCTCTTCGCGGTGGGCGTCGGGGCCGATGCAGACCACGCGCTCCTCGGCGAGCTTGCACGCACAGGTGGCGGGCGGGAGTTCCGCGTAGACGCGGCACGTGCGACGACACCCGTCGCGCTCGAGCTTACCGCCGCGGTCAAGGCGCCGACCATCACCGATTTTACCATCGACCTTGGGGCCGGCCTCGATGAGCCGTTCGTGAGTGCGAGCGGCAAGGTGTCACGGGGCTCGGAGGTGGTCGTGCTGGCACGTTCGCATCACGTGATCGCCGATGAGGTCAGCGTGCATGGCCGCCTTGGGGGCGAGGCCTTCGACAGGAAGGTCAAAGTGTCGCCCGACAAGGGTGTCATCGCTTCGTTCGTGCCTCGGCTGTGGGCCGCGGAGTACGTGCGGCGGCTGCTGGGCGGAGCCGGCGGAGCGGATGCGGAGCGTGGTCGTATCGTCGCCCTCGGCGTCGACTACGGCATCATGACGCCGTTTACCAGCATCCTCGCGCTCGACAGCGAGGAGTCGTACTCGCGGATGAAAATCAAGCGAAAAGACTCGCCACTGCGAGGCGTTCGCCTCAGTGAACTCACGCGCGAACAGGAGCGACGCTTGGCATTGACGTTCGAGGCCCAGCCCGCCTCGGTCAGTGTCGGCTGCTCCAAGAAAAGCGAAGCTGCTGCCGCTAGTGACCCACGAAGCGAGTCGAAGGAGGCGGGCAGTCTTCCGCAAAGCGCCCGCCGGAACGAATCCGACTCTATGCCACCCGAGGCCGAAGTCGCGCCGCCAGCGGGCGTTGACGCAGCGCCCTCACCGGCCTCGCCAGCCGCCCAAAAAGGCGCCCCGCCAGCCGCCCCAGGGCGCGCTGAAATGTCCGGTGATGAGTATGGCAGGAGCGGCGGATCCCGCGGCGACGACAAGGAGAACAACAGCGGCAACCAGAGCAACCCGCGCGGCCGCGGAGCGCACACCGCCAAGCCGCGCGATGGCGACACCGGACTCCTCGCCACAACGCGACCGCCGCCGCCGCCGCCGCCCATTGTCCAGACGACCTGCAGTGACGTGGCCGGTCGTCCGCTCGAGCAACGCATGTCGGTATGGCGAAAGCGCCTCAAGAACGCGACATCCGCCGGGGAACTGCTGACGAATTACAGCGCGGCAATGCGCGCATGCGAGCTCAACGACTGGCAGGCTGAGCGCGAGTTTTTGCGGCTGCTTCAGCGGCGGGTGAACAGTGAGGCCGATGCGCAGCTCGTGCTCGCGAGCCTGCGGTCGCGTCCGGACGTCCAGAAATTCGTCGCCAAATTGATCCTTCGCCGGGTCACCGACGAGCGCATCGTCGCTGCGGTGGAGCGCGTGCTTTTCGGCAGCGCCATCGACTGGAACGGCGCCGACCTCGAGCTCGCGGAGATAGCCGACCTGGACAAACGCATCCTCAAGTTGCGCGGACTTATGACCCGTGCGCCGGACGATCCCAACGGTGATCTGAGACTTGTGAAGCTGTTGGTGACCAGTGGCAAAAGCGACGAAGCGCTGACCGTCGGACGTCGCCTCCGCGATCACGGCCTGCTGACGGTCGGCACGGCCCGCCAGCTCGGCGATGTACTGGCGCGCGCCAAGCTCGAGGAGGAAGCCATTCGCACGTACTCCGAGATCGTCGAGTTCGATCCGGACAACCTGGAGTCGCGCCAGTTGCTCGGTGACACGTACCTCGCGCGGGGCTGGTACGAGCCGGCGTATCGCCAATACAAAACCGCAACGGAGATGTCGGCAGGCGAACCGCTCGCGTGGTTGCGTTTGGCAGGCGCAGCAGCGGGCACGGGCCGCATCGATGAAGCGTTGCGACTCGAGCGGCAAGTGGCGACCGCACAAGGGCGTCCCGGCCCAGACGATCCGCGGCGCTGGGCAAAATTGTGGTCGGCCGCGCGGTTGGGGCGCCTTTTGGCGAAGCCCCCGGCAGGTGAAAGCACCACTGCTATCGAACGCAAATTGAAGGAGCTGCAGCTCATGTCTGGGCCGGGTACGCTGGTTATTCTCACGTGGGAAGACCTGTCGAGTGACGCGTTGCTCGTCTCGCTTATTGGGGCCGAGGCCATCGCGCTTGGCGAGCTCGTCGATGCTCACGCGATCGGGTTATCGGCGGTGCTCTTGCCCGCCGCCGACGCCACGCGCGTCACACTGAACGTGCGGCTCCGCAGTGCCCCACGCGACGAGAGCTTGAAGCTCATGCGACACGACCTCCGCTGGGATGGCACCCACTTCGACGTAAAAGTGAGCGACGTCGAGCTTGCCGCTGCTGCAACGAAAGTCGCGCTCTGACGGATTCACCGCGGCCCGGTCACTGCCACACATGGCTCTGACCAGCAGAGTTGTCGCCCCAGCAAGTCAGCGCCCCGACCGTGTCGACGGCGCACGTGTGGGAGACGCCTGCCGACACGCTGACGACCACGCCGAGCGCCATGGGGACGGAGCTCTGCCCTGAGCCGTCGTCGCCCCAGCAGGAGAGCGCCCCAGCCTTGTTGGCGGCGCACGTGTGGTAGCCGCCCGCAGACGCACTGACCACCATTCCAAGTGCGGCGGGGACCAAGGTCTGTCCGTTGCCGTTGGAGCCCCAGCAGGTCACGGCACCGGCCGTATCGACCGCGCAAGTGTGGGGATCACCGACGGTTAGGCTCACGACGGCTCCAAGCGCGGCGGGGACCATGCTGTCACAAAGCTCCTCGGGGCACATCCGCCGAGATCTGGAGCTAATGTCAACTCTTCGCGGCGTGGAACAGGGCGTTTGTAGCGGCTATCTCCTTGTCGGCGTCGTCCTTGATGTCCTCGACGGTTCCGCGCTGCGTGGCGACCTGCGCGAGCAAGTCGGCGAAGGAGCGTTTGGGCGTGTCGTTCGAGGCGTAGTCGCAGTCGTCCGTGGCGTAGCCGCGCTTGCGAAGCCACTTCACTACGCGGAAGGCTACGCGATCGAGCCACGGAAGACCTTGGACTTCAGAACTCCAGCGGATACTCTTCAAGCAAATATTGCGATCACTGACTGAACTCACAATGTCTTTGTTTTTAGTGTGCTGGTCGTGTGCCTCGCGGCCGACACGTGGGCAGCTCTCGGAACCGCGGCTCCCTTCCCCGACACCCATGGCCTCGGTCGCGCCGCCGGTCACGGTCGCGAGTTTTGTGCCCGCCCGCGATTCATGCCCGCCGCTCGGACTCAACGAGGTGAGTGACGACGAGACACCAGCCATCGCAGGCACGACGGGGCGGGCGAAGGCTGGGGAATGGCTCGACGCACGCGGCGTTTCGATGGCAGCGTTCCGGGTATGGATTCGATCGCGAGACCCCAAGAACCTGACCGACTTCGCCGCTGATTCACTCTACGACGCCAACGATTCCTGCCAAACATTGACGGTGGGAGACAAGAAAGAAGACGCCCTCGTCTGTACGCTGGCTGTGCGCACGTCGATCATGCGCTACTCCGCCGTCGCCTTCGTCGTTCGCAACAAGCGCGTCGCGGCGGTCCTGGAGGCTGGCTATTCGCTACCCTCGATGGACTGGCCAGACTCGAGCTGGCTCGACTTGCAGCTCGCGTTTTCAGGCGGTGGGCTTGAGGCGGATCTGCACGATCGGGCCACGCCGGGCGCCGTTCTCGTGAGGGGACCGAGCGAATGCCGGCAGCACGTTGCGAAGTACCTCGCTTGTGAGCAGGCGCATCTCGAGGGAACGGCGTCAGACGCGGTATGCCCGCAGATAATGCACGGAGCCGGCAAGACGTCGTTCGGTCACCTGTCGCCTACGCCGCCGATTTCGCCGATGGGCGGTGGTCGCATCGTGCTCAACGGCTGTGCGGAGGCGCTCGCAAAGCTCGACGAGCTCGTCAAACAGAGCGGCGCAAGCGGGCCGTTCGCGGCGGAGTTTCGCGGTGACCGTGAGTTCGCGCTCAGGAGCTGCAAAGCGCGTGGACGCTACGTTTGGAAGAGCGATCGGTTCGTTCGGTCGGCGCCTTGAGGTATCGCGATGCCTCCAAACGAAGGCGCGAGCGTCTCGTGGTGATTGTCTACAACCTGCTGTCGCTCGCCATCGCGGCGATGCTCGCTTCGTTCGCATTCTTCGTGATGGCCCGCTCGCAGGTGTCAATGCGTTTCCGCCCTGCGCTTGTGATGTCGGCGCTCGTCGTGGGAATCGCCGGCTACCACTACTGGCGCATTTTCGGTTCCTGGGACGCCTCTTACCGCCTGAACTGAGCTTCCCCCCGTTTAGCGGACACCCCGGATAGCATGAAGATGCGAGAGGAGTGTTCCATGAAGAAGCAGAATA